>JBCCPD010000032.1:0-16466 GCA_039025075.1 Pseudomonadota bacterium
CATGTTGACGATGATCGCCGGCGGCGCGTCCGCCGGCCGGGCCATCTTGGCGCGCAGCTTGAGGATCAGCAGGTAGGCGGCCAGGACGTTGACGGCGAACTGGGATTCATAGCCTTGGGCGCTGAGCGTCTTGCGGGCCGTCAGCACGCCGGCGTTGTTGTAGAGCGCGTCGATGCGGCCGGGCAGCGCCGCGACCCGCTCGGCGGCGTCGGCGATGGCGGCGGTGTCCATCAGATCGGCCGCGACGAGCTCGACGGGGAGGTTGGGGCGCGACGACAGCAGCTCCTCTCGCTGCGCCTCGGCCTTCGCCTGGGACCGGTTGACCAGGATCAGGGCGTCGCCGCGGGCGGCGAGCTGGGCGGCGATCTCGCGTCCCAGGCCGCCGGTCGAGCCGGTGATCACGGTCCAGTTTGCGCCGGAGTCGGTCATTTGCTAGGTCCTTTGGATCACATGCATCGTGCATGTTCACATAGTGCAGTTATACACGATATGGAAGCGGACGACCCGAAGGTTTCGCCGGCGGACGCGATCTGCCGGTTCGTGCCGCCCTTCATCCGGTTCCTGCGCGAGGGGCTGGCGCAGGTGGGCATGTCGCCGGCGCGGTTTCAGCTGCTGCAGGCGCTGCGCGAGGACGGGCCGCAGTCGATGGTGGATCTCGCTGGGGCGCTGTCGGTGACCAAGCGCAACGTGACGACTTTGGTGGACGGGCTGGAGACGGCCGGCCTGGCGGCGCGGCGTCCGCATCCGACGGACCGACGCTCGACCCTGGTGGAGCTGACGGCGGAGGGCGCGGCGCTGGCGGCGCAGGCGGCTCAGGTGCAGCGGCGGCATCTGGAGGGGCTGCTGGCGCGTCTGGACCCCGGGCGGCGCGAGGACATGGCGGGCGCGCTGCTGGAGCTGGTGGACGCCATGAAGGAGACGCGCGGGGGCGGGCGCTGAGGCGGGCCTGCGGGGCCGGAGGGGCCCCGGAGAGGCCGCGGCTGCGCGGGCGTGCCCAAGGCGTCGACCGGAGACCCCCGGGGCGCGTGTCCGGCTCGGCGTTCACGCACCCGAAAGTTGCAAATCCAGGACGCGTCTCGGAAGATGCCGCCTTGGCCGGTGTCCTGCGTCGGGCGCGACATGATCAGCAGCGAGTTCTATACGGACGCCTTTCGTCCCGCCGACCGCTTCGACGCCGCCGAGGCCGCGGCGTCGGCCTGGACGTCGCTGCGCCCGGTGGAGGGCGCGGGCTTCGCCGAGGTCTCCTGGCGGCAATGGGAGTTCGACGGGCTCGCGGTCTACGACACCGAGTTCTCCCCCCTGCGGTTCGAGCGGTTGGACAAGCGGTTCAACCCCTATGATCACGAGTATCTGCTGCTGCAGATTTATGGGCAGGGGGACAGCCGGGTCACCATCGGCGATGAAGTGGTGCGGCATGACCGCTGGACGATCTTCCTGTTCGACATGTCGCGCCGGTACAGCAACACCGCCAACGCGGTGAAGACGCGGGGGGTGCTGATCCCCCATGCGATGGTCGGCTACGATCCGTCGCGGCATCCGCCGGCGATCTCGCTGGCGCCGAAATCGCCGCAAGGGCGGGTTCTGTTGGAGACGTTCTGGACGCTGCCGGACCGGCTGCCCTCGCTGGTCCAGGGCGACACGGAGCGGGCGGTGGCGGAGCTGGCGGATCTGGTGCGGGCGCTGATGCTGGACCCGCTGGGTCTGACGGAGTCGCGGGCGGTGCGGCGGGCGCGGCGGGCGGCGATGGAGACCTTCATCGCGCTGCGGCTGCACGACCCGGACCTGCGGCCGGAGACCTTGTGCCGGGCCTTCGGCGTGTCCCGCGCCTCGCTCTATCGGCTGTTCGAGGAGACCGGCGGCGTGGCGGGGCATCTGCGCGACCGTCGGCTGGAGGCGGCGCGGTGGGAGCTGTCGCGCGCCGAGTCGTCGCGCGGGGTGATCCGCGGGGTGGCGGAGCGATGGGGCTTCGTCGATCCGGCGGATTTCCACCATGCCTTCAAGCGGCGCTTCGACGCCAAGCCGTCGGAGGCGGTGGGGCTGAACCCCGCGGCGGCGACCGAGCCGGTGAGCAAGTCGCCCGGCGCCTTTCTGCGCGACTGGGCGCGGAAGACCCGCGCTACGGCGGGGCGGGACGCGGGGGACGGGGCGTTGGAGGGCGGAGGCCCGGCGGCCCGGTCGGTCGCCGCGTGAGGCCTGGGCTCAGGCGTCGGTGGGGCGCCGGCCGTCGTGCAGTTTGTCGGCGTCCTGGGCCACGCGGCGCGCCTGCAGGCGGTCCAGCTCCTCGAGCGCGGCGGCGCGGTCGCTGAGGCGAGCCAGGGCGCGGTCGAAAGCGCGGCGGACGGAGCGGGGGCTCCACGGCAGAACGGCGGCGGCGAGCCAGGCGCGCAGGTCGGGGGGCAGGCGGTCGAAGTCGGCCATGGGATCGCAGGCGCGGCGACGACGCTTGAGGGTCGTGGCGCCGCGATTGCTTCTCATTGGGCGATCTCGTCCGCGGGGACGGAGACGATCTCGTCCGCGGGGACGGCGGCGGTCTCGTCCGCAGGGGCGGGGTCGAGGACCAGCAGAAGCCGGGTCTCGCCGGTCCCTTCGATGGGCGGGGAGCGGTGCAGGAGGCCGGAGGCCGGCGTCTCCGGCCAGCGGGTTCCGCGCAGGAGGAGGGGCGCGGCCAGGGGCGCGGCGAAGACGACCGGAGGCTCGGCCCGCGTCGCGAGGTTCGGGGAGGTTCCGAACTGGGTGCCGGAGCCGCGATAGGTGCAGATCAGGCGGGCGGTCAGCGAGTCCACGTGGAACTTGCGGCAGGCGTCGCCGGAGACCGCGTCGAAGCGCAGGCGCAGGCGGCCGGCGCCCATGGCCGCGGCGAAGGCGGAGGCGAGGCGCTGCACGTCCGCGACCAGCCAGTCGCGGCCCGGGCCGTCGGGCATGCCGGCCGCGTCGGCGAGCGCGGCGGCGGCCTGGCCGGCGCGGTCGGCCGGGACATGGACGCGGCCGGAGGGGAGCCGGCGGGGCGGCAGCGCCTCGATCCAGGCCGAGACGCCCTCGGGCGCGCGCCGAGGCCAGAGGACCGCGGCGCAGTCGGGGCGGCGGATCGCCTCGAAACCCTCGGGCCCGTCGACGACGACGACGCCGGCGGGGAGGCCGGCGTCGACGCGGTCATCGGCCGCCGCTGTCGCGGCGTCGTCATCGACCGCGGATTGCGCGGCGTCGTCATCGGCCGCGGATTGCGCGGCGTCGTCATCGGCCGCGGATTGCGCGGCGTCGTCATCGGCCGCGGATTGCGCGGCGAGGGCGCGAGGGGGGGCGAGGCTCACGCCGCCTGGTCCCGGCGCCAGATCGGGAAGGGATCGGGCAGGTTGTTGGGCAGAGCGTCGGGGCCCGGGGCCCGGTGCGCGGGGATCAGCGCCGCGTCGAGGCGAGCCCAGAGCGCGTCCCAGTCGATGCCGGCGCCGATGAACACCAGCTCCTGCCGGCGATCGCCGAAGGGCTCCTGCCAGTGCTGCTGCATGTAGGCGCGCGCGGCCTCGTGGTCCGGCCAATGCTTCTTGGGCACCGCGGCCCACCAGGTGCCCATGGGCTTGACCGAGGAGAGGGCGCCGGCGAGGGAGAACTCGGCCACCCAATCGGGGCGCGTGGCGATCCAGAAATGGCCCTTGGCGCGGATCACGCCTTTCAGATCGCCATTGAGGACGGCCATGATCTTTTCGGGCTCGAAGGGCTGGCGGGCGCGGTAGACGCGGCTGGTCACGCCGTATTCCTCGGTCTCGGGCACGTGGTCGGCGAAGCCGTAGAGCTCCTTGGCCCAGAGCGGGTGGTCTTGGGCCTTTTCGAAGTCGAAGAGCCCGGTGTCGAGGATGTCGTGGGCCTCGACGGCCGAGTGGTTGGTTTCGATGATCCTGCAGTCGGCGTTGAGGGAGCGGATGATCTTGCGCGCCACGTCGGTCTTGTGCGGCCCGGCGTCGGCGACCTTGTTGAGGATGACCACGTCGGCGAACTCGATCTGGTCGGTCAGCAGGTGCACGAGGGTGCGGTCGTCCTCCTCGCCCAGGGTTTCGCCCCGGTCGGCCAGGAAATCCTGGCTCGTGTAGTCGTTCATCAGGTTCACGGCGTCGACGACGGTGACCATGGTGTCGAGCTCCGCCACGTCCGACAGGCTCTCGCCGTATTCGTCGCGGAACTCGAAGGTGGCGGCGACGGGCAGCGGCTCGGAGATGCCGGTCGATTCGATCAGCAGGTAGTCGAAGCGCCCTTCGGAGGCGAGGCGGCGGACCTCGGCCAGCAGATCGTCGCGCAGGGTGCAGCAGATGCAGCCGTTGGACATTTCGACGAGGGTTTCGTCGGTGCGGGAGAGCTCGGTGTCGGCGCGCACGAGGTCGGCGTCGATGTTCACCTCCGACATGTCGTTGACGATGACGGCGACGCGGCGGCCTTCGCGGTTGTTGAGGACGCGATTCAGGAGCGTGGTCTTGCCGGCGCCTAGAAAGCCGGAGAGGACGGTGACGGGGAGACGATCTGGCCTGGCGTTCATGCTGGCTCTCCTGACGGAATGGGGTCGAAGGGGTCGAAGGGGTCGACGGGGGCGGGACGACGAGAGATTGACGGATGGAAAGGGGCGACGTCCGAGGCGCGCTGAGGAGACTGTCTGAACGGGCGGCCCGAGACGCGAGGCCCGGGGGGCCGTGCGTCGACGGAGACGCGGTCAGAGGGTGATGACCTGGTCCGGCGCGGCCGGGCCGAGGGCGGCGTAGAGCTGCGGGAAGCACCCGGCCTGGACGCCCGCGACGAGGCCGCGCGCCTTGACCTCGCCGGTCCCGCACTGGTCCAGCGTCCCTTCCGCCAGGCCCCGGCTCACGGCGCATTGGTCGCAGACCATGAGCAGCATGCCGCGGTCCGCCGCGAGGCGGGCGAGCCGCTCGCCCGCCGGGTTCCCCTCGCTCAGCAGGTAGAGGTTGTCGTCGAAGAAGAACATGCCGAGCACCTCGACGCCGTGGGTCCCGGCCTCCAACTGCGGCAGGATCATCGTGGCGAGCTTGTAGGACGCAGCCATGTCGGTGGCGAAGACGTAGGCGACCTTCATCGGCGGGGCTCCTGTGGGGCGACGGCGGAAGCCTGTCCTTATGTTATAACATAACACATCTCAACCCTCGCTCCGCAGGGCTTGCGCGAAGGGTTTCGAAGGCCGCGCCTCAGGCCGGCGGCAGGCCCGCGAGACGGCGTTCGAGAAAGCGCGCCTCCGCCGCCGTCGGGGCGTCGGCGATGGCGCGGCGATAGGCGGCTGCGGCCGCGGCGCGGTCGCCGGCGGCGGCGAGGAGGGCGGCGCGGGCGGCGTGCCAGGGCTGGAAGTCGGCGAGCGTTTCGGCCAGCGCCTCCACCTGGGCGAGGCCGACGGCGGGGTCTCCGGCCTCGGCCAGGGCGACGGCGGCGTTGAGGCGGACGACCGGGGTCGGCTCGTGGCGCAGGAGGGCGCCGTAGAGGGCGGCGATCTGGGGCCAGTCGGGGCCGGGCTCGGCCATCTGGCAGTCGGCGATGGCGGCCTTGATCTGGAAGGGCCCGGGGCGGCGGCGGGCCATGGCGCGGGCGATGAGGGCGCGGCCCTCGGCGAGGCGGGCGGCGTCCCAGAGGGCGCGGTCCTGCTCCGCCGGCGGCAGGCTGGCGCCGTTGGGGCCGATGCGGGCGGCGCGGCGGGCGGCGGTCAGAAGCATCATGGCGAGAGCGCCCTCGATCTCCGGGTCTTCGGGGCGCAGGCGGTCGATGAGGCGGGCGAGGTGCTCGGCCTCGAGGCAGAGGTCTCGGGGTTCTTCGGGGCCGGCGACGTAGCCGGTGGTGAAGATGAGGTGCAGCGCGGTCAGCACCGCGTCGAGGCGGGCGGGCCAGGCGTCCGCGTCCGGCACGTCGAAGGGGATGCCGGCCTTGGCGATCTTGGCCTTGGCGCGGCTGATCCGCTGGCCCATGGCGGGCTCCGCGTCGAGGAAGACGCGGGCGATCTCCCGCGTGGTCAGGCCGCAGACGGAGCGCAGGGCGAGGGCGACGCGGGATTTGGGCTCGAGCGCCGGGTGGCAGCAGACGAAGATGAGGCGCAGGCGCTCGTCGGGGATCTCGTCGGGCTCCGGCGAGCCCTCGTCCTCGCGCAGGACGGCGAGGGCGTCGGATTTGCGCCGATCCCTCACGGCGCCGCGGAGGCGGTCGATGGCCTTGCGGCGGGCGACCTGGAGGAGCCAGCCTTCGGGGGAGGCCGGCAGGCCGGCGCGGCCCCAGTGCGACAGGGCCGAGACGGCGGCCTCCTGCAGGACCTCTTCGGCGAGCGAGAGGTCCCGCAGGCCGGCGGCGAGCACGGAGAGCAGCCGCCCCCGGTCGGCGCGCATCACGCGGTCGAGCTCCCTCGACACGGCGATGGCGCCGGCCGTTCCCGCCTTGGCGGGTCCCGCCTTGGACGGGTCGGGGGCGGCGGCCATGGCTCAGCCCGCCGGGTCGTAGTCCATCAGCGGCCGCACCTCGATGGTGCCGAAGCCGGCCGAGGGGATCATGGCGGCGTAGCGCAGGGCGGCGTCGAGATCGGCGACCTCGATGACGTAGTAGCCGCCCAGATGTTCGCGGGTTTCGGCGAAGGGGCCGTCCATGGTCTCCACCTTGCCGTCCTTGACGCGCAGGGAGGTGGCGGTCTCCACGCCTTGCAGGCCCTCGCCGCCGCGCAGGACGCCGTCGGCCTTCATGGCGTCGTTGAGGCCGAAGAAGCCTTTCATCATCTCCTCGAACTCGGGAGTGCCGTAGGCGGGTTCGCGGGCGGGGTCGTTGTAGATCAGAAGCATGTACTGCATGAGACGGGTCCTTTCTTCAGGGGTGGCGGGTCAGATGTCGAGAAGCCGCAGGGCGATGCAGGCCAGAGCGGCGAGCGCGGCCAGCAGATTGGCGCCGTTGCCCAGGTAGCGCATGGGATGGCCGGCATCGTCCGGCTTCAGCCCGAACGGGTGGGCGAGCCGGCCGACCAGAAGCAGCGCGCCAGAGGCGTGCAGCCAAACGGCCGAGGCGTCCATGCCCTCGGCCAGGATCATGAGGATCAGGACGAAGGCGGTCCATTCGGCGCAGTTGCCGTGCTGGCGGACGCGCCTGAGGAGCGCCGGGTCGCCGCCGTCGCCGAAGGAGACGCCGGCGGCGGAGCGGGCGGCGGAGACGCGGAACCACAGCGTCAGCTGGATCGCCGACGTCGCCAAAGCGTAGATCGGTGTGACCGTGAAGAGCATGGGGCGTCCTTTGCGTCGAGGTTTCGGTACCTCCAGGACGCCCGGCCGCCGCGGTTTTCGACACCCGCCCCGATTTTTTTTCTTTTTTTTCTTTTTTTGGTGGGACCGGCTGCGAGGACCGGGCGTCGCGGCGGCGCGGCGCGCCAGGCCCGCGTCGGCGGTCCGCCTCGCCCCGCCCCGGCGGCGGTGCTACCACCCCTCGACGGCACGAGCGGGGCGAATCGACATGGGCGCGGGAGACCGGGAGCGAGGGGAGGACGTCGCCCTCAAGGGCTACGGCGCGGTCGGCTTCGCGGTTCTGGTCTGGGCCGGCTGGATCGTGGTCACGCGGGACCAGGTGGCGCGGATCAGCCCGCTCGACATCTCGATCATGCGCTATGGCGTGCCGGCGCTGCTGCTGGCCCCGATCTGGATGCGCAAGGGCCTGCTGCCCGAGGGCGAGCGCCTGGGGCCGATGCTGATCATGGCGACGGGCTGGGGCGGGGGGTTCGTGTTCATGACTTCCAAAGGGCTGGAGACGGTGCCGGCGGCGCTGTTCGGGCCGATGGTGCCGGCGACGCTGCCGCTGATCGTCTCGGTCTGGGATTTCTTCGTGGAGAAGGCGCGGTTCTCGGCCGAGCGCGTCGTCGGCCTTCTGCTGATCGCCCTGAGCATCGGGCTTATCGTGGGTCCGGCGGCGCTGCGCGGGGATGCCGGGTTCTTCCGCGGCGCGCCCTATCTGCTGGCGGCGGCGGCGGGGTGGAGCGCGTTCACCATCGCCTATCGAAGCTCCCGCCTCACGGGGATGGAGGCGACGGCCTATGTCTGCCTTTACTCCTCGCCGGTCCTGGCGGCGGCGGCGCTGTGGTTCGGGACGGACCTGACGGCGCAGACCGAGAACACGATCGTCTGGCTGATCTTCAGCCAGGGCCTGCTGAGCGGCATCGGCGCTGTGGCGAGCTTCGGCTATGCGGTGCGCCACCTGGGCGTGGCGCGGACGTCGAGCTTCACCTCGCTGGTGCCCATGGGCGCGGCTTTGGGCGCCTGGGCGGTGCTGGGCGAGACGCCGGCGCCGCTGGACTGGGCCAGCGTCGCCTGCGCCTGCCTCGGGGTGGCGCTGGTCAACGGCGCCGCCGGCGGCCTGCTGCGGCGCTGAGCGGGGCGGCGGGGCCGGGCGGGGCGTTTCCCGCTTTTGGAAACGGCCGCGGCGCGAGGGGGGTCGATCCCCCCGAGCGGCGCCTCCGACGGAACGGCGCCGGGTCGCGGCGCGCAGGACGTCAGAGGATGAAGTCGCCGGCGTCGAGCTCCCCGGGCCGCGTGCGCAGGAAGGTCAGGTCGCCGGGGCCGGGCAGGTCGAGCTCCGTGTGCCGCCCGTCGCGGGACAGCCGGGCGAGGACCCGGCCGGCGTCGGCGAAGCCGAACTCGCTCAGGTCCACCCGGTCGCGGCCGCCGAAATCGGCGATCCGGTCGTCGCCGTCGCGCCGGCCGATGAGGAAGACGTCGCCGCCGCCGCCGCCGCGCATCAGGTCGGCGCCTTTGTCGCCCGACAGCCGGTCGCGGCCGCCGCCGCCGAAGATCTCGTCCCGTCCGCCGCCGCCGTTCAGCGCGTCCCGGCCGCCGGCGCCTTCGATGCGGTCGCCGCCGCCGCCGCCCCAGCCGCGGTCCGCGCCGCCGTTCAGCTTCAGCAGATCGCCGCCGCCGCCGCCCCAGGCCTGGTCGGCGCCGCGCCCGCCGATCAGCTCGTCGGCGCCGCCTCCGCCATAGAGCGCATCGTCTCCGCCGCGGCCCAGAAGCCGGTCGTCGCCGCGCTGGCCGTAGATCTCGTCGTCCCAAGGGCCGCCTCGCACCAGATCGGCGCCGCCGCCCGCGCGCACGGCGCCGGGCCCCTCCAGCGTGACCACGTCGCGGAATTTGGAGAACAGGCTGGAGGCGGCGACGGTGATGGCCAGCTCCACCGCATTGTCGGTCTCGTCGGCCTCGTCGATGGCGTCGTCGGGGTCGAATGTCACCCGAAGGATGTAGTCGCCGGGGGCGGTGTCGGCGGCGAGGGTCAGCTGCTCCTCCACCACGACGCTGCCTTGCGGGTCGAGCGCGCCGGCGCCGCGGCGCTGGATCTCCGCCCCGGAGGCGGCGCCGTCGGGGATCAGCTCCACGATGAAGGGCGTCTGGGCCAGCGTCGAGGCGGAGGGGTTGGCGAGCGTCCAGTCGAATTCCAGCAGCTGGCCCTGGGTCGGCTGGGCGGTGGTCAGGGTCAGGTCGGAGGCGGCGCCGTTGGGCAGCGCGGCGATCTGAAGCGGGCCGGATTGGACGCCGATGTTGTTCGCTTCGTCGGTCTCGTCGATCAGGCCGTCGGGGTCGACGACCACGGAGATCACGTAGGCCCCGCCCTGCAGGTCCCGCGGCAGGGTCACGCGGGCGCTTTCGGCCCGAGCGGCGCCGCCGGCGCGGGCCGGCAGCGGGTCGTAGGCGACGCGGGCCAGCTCCACCGCGTCGGAGGCGCCGGCGACGGCGAGGCGGATGGCGATCTCGCCGGCGTCGAGGAACGCCGTGCCGGGATTGTCGAGCGACCAGGTCAGATCCAGATCGCCGCCCGCGACCGGGCCCGCGGTCTCGACCGTCACGGCGGAGACCGCGATGTCCGGCTCGCCGTCGGCGACGGAGAGCCGGCCGGTGGAGAGGGCTTGGTTGTCGGCCTCGTCCGCTTCCGCGAGCGCGCCGTCCGCATCGACCGTCACGCGCAAGGCATAGGCGCCCGCGGGCAGCCCCTGGGGGATCAGTCCGTCGCCCAGCACCGTGAAGGGCTCGCCCGAGGTCAGGGCGGGCGCGTCGATCTGCTGGATCAGGACGGCGTCGCCGCCGCCTTCGGGAACCAGCTCCACCGCCACGCGGGTGGCCGGAGCGTCGTCGCCGCCGTCGTTGAAGAGGCGGAAGGAGAAGTCGACCGCGGACGGCTCGTCGCTGCGGTCGACGGCGGCGTCGTCGAATTGCAGGTCGTCGATCGCCAGGTTCGCCGGGCCGGTGACCACGCGGAAGACCTCGGCGCTGTCGAGGGCGTCGTCGCTTTCGTCGGTCTCGTCGCGCAGGCCGTCGGGGTCGATGACGGCGCGCAGGACGTAGTCGCCCGCGGCGAGGCCCTGGGCCAGCGACAGCGGCAGGCCGCCGGTGAGGCCGAAGACCCCGGCGGGATCGAGCGCGCCGATCTGCCGGTCGAGCAGCGGGATCGGATCGCCGCCCGCCTGGGGCGCGAGGAGCAGGCGAAGCAGCTCCGGCGCGCTGGCCGCGTCGCCGAGATTGACCACGTCGACGTCCACCAGGATCAGGCCCTGGGCGCCGGCTTGGGCGTTGTCGAGCCTCACCTGGGTGACGGCCAGGTTCTGGGCGCCGCCGACGGTCAAAGGCTGATCTGTCACGGTGTTGTTCCCTTCGTCGGACTCCGAGACGGAGCCTGGTGCGTCGTAGATGAGGCGGGGGGTGAAGGTTCCGTTCGGCAAGGTGAAGCCGGCGGAGCCCTCGGCGAAGGCTCCGGGCACGAGCTCGGCCACGGAGACGGAGGCGTTGCGGGCGCGCGGCGCGCCGCCCTGCGCGTCGACCATCTGCACGGCGAGGCTGCCGGCCGGCAGAGTCTCGTCGCCGAGATTGTCCACGCGCCAGCGCACCAGCACGCGGTTCGGCGTATCCAGCCGCTCCACCGAGAGGATCGTGGGAACGCCGTCGGGGCCGAGAGGCGCGGCGAGCAGATCCGAGATGGGGACGGTCTGGTCGTCGAAGGCCACCGTCTCGACGTCGTGCAGGTCGTCGACGCCTTGGTCGCCGGACAGCGTCAGCAGGACCGGCCCGTCCGGATCGGACTGCGAGGCGGAGACGACCGCTTGGGCCCGGTTTCCGGTCACGCGCCAGACGTCCTCGCCGTCGCCGCCGTAGAAGACGTCGTTTCCGTCGCCGCCGGACGCTTCATCGTCGCCGTCGCCGCCGAAGACCGCGTCGTCGCCGCCCCTTGCGTCGACCGAGACGCCCCCGACGTCGGGAAGAAACAGCCTGTCGGCGTCGTCGCTGGGCTGGTTGAGCGCCGCCTGCAGGCCGTCGAGCGCCAGGTTCAGCTCGTCCGCATAGGGCAGGAAGCCGTCGTTGACGGCGTCCTTCACGAAGGCGTCGATCTTGGCCTGGTCGCCGGGATCGACGTAGTCGAGGGCGAGGATCGGAATGCCCTCGGCGGCGACGATGTCCTTGAGGGCGTTCCGGGTGACGGCGTTGTCGTAGCGCTCGCCCCCCGAATGGTAGACGCCCTCCTGCATCATGGCGGAGATGGAATCGAGGAAGAGCTGGCCGAGGCCGGCCCGGTCCGCGGTGTCGAAGGGCAGGAACGGGTTGCCGTTGGCGATGATCTTGGCGCCGGGATGGTTGGTCTGGATGTGGTCGGCGATTTCTCCGACCAGCCGGGCCATTTCCTGGGCGTAGAAGAAGGCCGGCGCGTTGAGGCCGACGGCGTCGGCGGAATCGAAGGTGAACCACTCGAAGTAGCTCGCCACGTTGTCGAGGAAGAGGCCGTCGGCGCCCAGGTCGCCGAGCAGGAAGTCGATCTCGTCCTTGAGGATCTCCAGCCACTCGGACTGCCAATACTGGACCAGACGCGCCGCTCCGAAGGAGGCGCCCGAGACGTAGTCGGACAGCCAGATCGGCGCCTGCTCGGTCCGGCCGAGCACGTCGCGGCCGCCGTTGGGGGCGGCGCCCGGGGGCGGGCCGAGGTCGCTGAATTCGTTGGTCCAGCCGACGTCCCAATAGCGGCGCAGGTCGGAGGTCTCTCCGACGCTCATGTAGAGGAAGACCTGCTTGCCGGCGGCCTGCAGCGTGTCGACGTCGGCGGCGCCGACGGCGGCGTCGTAGCCGGGGGCGAGGTTCAGCGGCTCGAGGATCAGCACCTCGTGCGGTGCGGCGGCGAGCGCGTCGACGTCCAGCGACTGCGGGCCCTCGACGTATTGGACGCCGTAGGAGGAGGCGGAGAGGCGTTCGAGGGTCATCGACGAGACGCCGCGTCGGCAGGCGTCGGCGCGCGATCGTCGGCGCCTTCGGCGCGGCCGCCGACCCCGATCGGCATCCCTGGGGTCGGATCGGACGTTTGACACGGAACGCCGATCCGCAAAACGACGCCGCGCATCGTCTGCGCCGCGGCCTGCCCCGCGGCGAGCGGTGGTTCGTCAGTTCTCACATCGACCCCTTCACGTCCCCGAAACGTTAACAGCCCCCGCGCGGACTCTGCCCGCCGCTGAAGGCCGGGTAAAGCGCGGGTTTAGGTCGAATATGCTTAAAGGTTGGAAAGACCGCCGCGATGCGGAAGACCGCCCGAAGGCGTGGCCGGCGGGGATAGCTGGGCCGGCGGGGATAGCTGGGCCGGCGGGGAGAGCTGGGTGTCCGCGGCCCGACGTGTGGGGAAAACGCTGCGGTCAGGGGCGCTCGACGCGGGGTTCCTTGGGGGGTGCGACGTCGAACACCGAGGGGGATCCCGACCGCCGCCGAACCGCGGACGGCTCGATTATGGTGTTACATTTCCATAACGCAAGGGGACAGTGCGTTTCAAAACCGCACTGCACGCAACCATCGGTTGTATTCAACGCCTTGCAGGTTCCAGCGATGTCAGGCCCGAAGCCCCTGCTTCGGCATCCGCCAGGTCCAGCGACATGCGAATCGAGTCCCCACGTCGCCAGATTTGACTCAGATCGTCGTAATGGCGGCTGAACGGGTGGCCCGACTGCCCGGTGGAGATGATGAAGCGCGACGCGTCGGGGTCGGAAAAGTCGACCGCCATGCGCAGCCCGGCGCCGAAGGCCGCCGCGTGGGGGGTCGGCCCGCGGCCCATGCTTTGGGTGCGCAGCAGAGTGTAGTCGCCGCCCGAGGCCGCGTGGCGGATGTTGACGATCAGGCCCGGCAGGACGAAGCCGCCCAGAACCTCATGGTCGTGGCGCGCCTCATGGGCCTCGCCCCAGCGCCAGCCGGAGGGGGAGGGGCCGTAGGTCTCCGACAGCGCCGCCAGAGCGTCGTCGAGCGCCAGGCCGGCCATTTCGGCGCAGGTTTCCACGCGCGAGGTCTTGTCGATGTCGCACCAGACCCCGGCGCCCTGCACGTTGCGGAAGACGCGCTCCACGAAGACCGGGTTGGGGCCTTCGACGCGGGCGAGGGCGGGGCCGAGCTCGTCACCGGCGAGGCGCTCGGTCAGGCGGCGCATCCATTCGGCGAAGATCAGAGGCTCGGGCGCATGCTCGGACATCTCGCCGTTCCAGTCGGCGAGGCGCTCGAGGGCGTTCTGGCGCAGGGCGGCGGCGGGGTCGGCGGGCGCGGCGGGGCCGGTCCACCACAGATCGCGGGCGATCAGGGGAAGCACCGCGCGGGCCATCTCGGACACCGCGTCGTTCTGCAGGGCCGAGGCGCTGTCCAGCGTGTGGAACTCGCGGGCGGCGAGCTGCTTGTCCAGGCGGCGGATCCGGTAGGGGTCGCCCCAGTGGTAGGAGACGTGGCGGGGGAAGGCCCCGCTCGCCGTGCGGTTGTTCGCGTTGCCCACCGCGCCGGAGGCGGGGCGCAGGACCCTGGGCATGTCCTCATAGGCGACGGCGCCACGCCAATCGTTGTCGGAAAGCCACCCTGGGGCGGGGATGCGGCCCTGGGATTTGCTGTCAGGATCGCGCAGGGGCGCGCGGCCGGCGACGACCAGGCCGACGCCCGTCCGATCGGCCATCAAGACGTTCATTGCGGGGGCGACGTGCTGGGCCATGGCCGCGACGCCGTCGTCCAGAGATCGCGACAGCATCAGCTCGAAGCCCGCCGTAAAACTGCGGTCGTCCTCGGTCAGGCCGGTCCAGGCGAGGGCGGCGACGTGGCCTTCGGGAGTCACCTCGGCCACGCCGAGCTGATCGGGGGGGATCACCGGCCCGTGGCGGGTGCGGCGCTGGACCACCGGCTCGGCCCGGCCGCCGGGCAGGGCGATGAGGGTCTCGCGCGTCTCGAAAGGGCGGGGCCCGTCGGGGGCGAGGTATTCGTCCGGGTTTTCGGGGTTCAGACGCTCGATGTAGACGTCGGCGTCGTCCACGTAGGCGGAGGTCAGGCCCCAGGCGAAGTCGGCGTTACGGCCCACGAGGACCAGCGGCATGCCCGGGATGGTGGCGCCGATGACGCCGCCGTCCGGGGCCGGAAGCTCCAACCGCGCGAGATACCAGATGGCGGGGGCGGTGAGCCACAGATGCGGATCGTTGGCCAGGATCGGCGCGCCGGAGGCCGCCCGCTCCGCGGCGATGGCCCAGCCGTTGGAGGCGCCGCCCTGGCCCGGCGGGGGCATGACCTGCGTCGCTTCGGCGGAGGCGGAGGGGGCGGAACCCCCGGGCGAGGGAAAGGCGCCGGGGACGAGCGCGGCGTAGTCGACCAGCGGCGCCTCCGTCGGCAGGCCGGCGAGGCGGCCCGCTTCGATCAGCGCCGGCTCGGGGTAGTCGGGCAGGAGGTCCCGCAGGCGGCGCGGACCCACCAGCAGCGACAGGGCGGCGCGCCGCGTCTCCACCGCCGCCTGGTCGGTCAGGCGCAGCGCCATGAGGCGGGAGATGGCGAGGCTGTCCGCCGGCCTCCACGGCGCGAGGGCGCCGCCGAAGAGGTAGAATTCGGGCGCGCCGCGGCCCAGCGCCTCCTCCCCCGCGGCGCGGATGAAGGCGTTGATCCCGTCGGCATAGGCGGACAGGGCCGCCTGGGCCCGAGGGCTCTGCACCGCCAGCCCGCGTCGGCCGAGGCCTTCGAGATCCAGCGCCCGCACGAAGCGGTCGAACGGAAGGGCGACCTCTCCGAACAGCTCCGACAGGCGGCCCTGGGCGGCGCGGCGCGACGTCTCCATCTGCCATAGCCGGTCCTGCGCGTGGGCGAAGCCGAGGGCGAAGAAGACGTCGGCCTCCGTCTCCCCGCGGATATGCGGCACCGCGTGGGCGTCGCGCAGGATCAGGGTGCGGGCCGACACGCCCTGCACCTGAAACGCCCGGTCGTAGTCGGGCACCGAGCCGGTCAGCAGCGTCCAGGCCAGCGCCAGTCCCGCCGCGGCCAGCGCGCAGGCGCCGACGAAGAGGCGGGCGAGCCATTTGAAGAGGATGGCCAAAGGGCGGCTCCGTCCGGTCGGGTCGAGATCGCGGCGCAGCATGGCGCGAAGAGGTTGCCGATGCGTTGCAGGGCGATACAGCGGTTCGCTTGACCTGACCACCGCCGCGCGCGAGTTTCCAGCCCGCGCCGGGGGAGGCTTCGGCGCCGTCGGGACAGGCGCCCCGGAAGCGGGCAGGGAGGATAGACGTCATGGCCAAATGCGCGTTCATCGGCTTGGGGGTGATGGGCTATCCCATGGCCGGGCATCTTCAGGCCAATGGCCACGATGTGACCGTCTACAACCGCACCGCCGCCAAAGCCGAGGCCTGGGCGGCCGAGCATGGCGGGGCCCATGCCGCGACGCCGGCGAAGGCCGCCCAGGGGGCCGAGTTCGTGTTCTGCTGCGTGGGCAACGACGACGACCTGCGCTCGGTCGCCACAGGCCCGGGCGGCGCGTTCGAGAGCCTCGGCGCCGGCGCGATCTTCGTCGACAACACCACCGCCTCGGCCGAGGTGGCGCGGGAGCTGCACGCAGCCGCCCAGGCCAAGGGCGCGGGCTTCGTCGACGCGCCGGTGTCGGGCGGCCAGGCCGGCGCCGAGGGCGGCGTGCTGACCGTCATGTGCGGCGGCGACGAAGAAACCTTCGCCAAGGCCGAGCCGGTGATCATGGCCTATGCCCGCGCCTGCCGCCTTCTGGGCGGGCCCGGCGCCGGCCAGCTCGCCAAGATGGTCAACCAGATCTGCATCGCCGGCCTGGTGCAGGGCCTTTCGGAAGGCCTCGCCTTCGCGGAGAAGGCCGGGCTCGACGGCGAGGCGCTGGTGGACGTGATCTCCAAGGGCGCCGCAGGGTCGTGGCAGATGGAGAACCGGCACAAGACCATGATCGCCGACCATTTCGACCACGGCTTCGCGGTGGACTGGATGCGCAAGGATCTGGCCATCTGCCTCGACGAGGCGCGCCGCAACGGCGCCTCGCTGCCCGTCGCGGCGCTGGTGGACCAGTTCTACGGCGAGGTGCAGCGCATGGGCGGCGGGCGCTGGGACACTTCGGCGCTGATCAAGCGGCTGCAGAAATGAAGTCGCGCGACCCGCGGCGGCCGGCGGGGGTAGCGCGGCGCCGCGCGGCGACCGCCACCCGGCGCGACGTCCCAGTTATGG
>JBCCPD010000033.1:0-16406 GCA_039025075.1 Pseudomonadota bacterium
CGTGAACCCCGTCGTCGGCTTCGCGGCCATCGTCTGCATCGCCGTGGGCGCGGGCGCCGCGGGGGCCCTCAACATGTGGTGGGACGCCGACATCGACGCCGTGATGAAGCGCACCGCCAAGCGGCCGGTCCCCGCCGGCGCCGTGACCGCGCAGGAGGCTTTAGGCTTCGGCCTCGGCCTTTCGGCGCTGTCGGTGATGATGCTCGGGGTCTTCGCCAACTGGCTGGCGGCCGGGCTGCTGGCCTTCACGATCTTCTTCTACGCCGTGGTCTACTCGATGTGGCTGAAGCGGGCGACGCCGCAGAACATCGTCATCGGCGGCGCCGCCGGCGCCTTCCCGCCGATGATCGGCTGGGCCGTGGTCACCGGCGGCGTCGCGCTGGAACCCGTTCTGATGTTCGGCCTGATCTTCATGTGGACGCCGCCGCATTTCTGGGCCTTGGCCCTGTTCGCGGAGATCGACTACGACAAGGCCGGCGTGCCCATGCTGCCCAACGTCGCCGGGGCGCAGGAAACGCGTCGCCAGATCTGGATCTACTCGGTCCTGCTCGCCGTCGTGGCGCTGATCCCAGCCTTCACCCAGATCGGCGGTCCGATCTATCTGCTGAGCGCGCTCTACCTCAACGCGCGTTTCCTGCACGGCGCCTGGGCGATCCGGCGGCGATCCGAAGGCGCGGCGCGGGGCGATCGCTTCGCGGCGGAACGGACGTTCTTCGGCCTGTCGATCCTCTACCTCTTCGGCCATTTCGCGGCGCTGGGCGCCGAGGCTTTGCTGCGCCTCGGCTTCGGCGATTACGCGGCGGCCATGCACCTCATCTGAGCGGGAGCCCGAGATGATCCCCAAGACCGAACACGAGATCTTCCACCGCCGAGGCGGCCGCAACGCGGCCCTCGGCTACGTGCTGGGCGGCTTCGTGGTGCTGATCATGGCAGTGACCATGGCCAAGCTCGCCGACGGGCAGATAATGCAGGGCTACGACCACACGCCCGTGCAGACGCCCGTCTTCAACAATGCGAACGGGGGGTGATCCGATGAGCGCCTGGTCAGCCATGTCCGGCCCGAAGCGCACGGTGATCCGCTGCGTGTCCCTCGTCACCGTCATGGGCGCGCTCAGCTTCGCGGCCGTGCCCCTTTACGACTGGTTCTGCCGCGTCACCGGCTACGGCGGCACCACTGCGGTCGCCACGGGCGACGGGCCGGTCGAGGTGCTCGACCGCACCGTCACCGTGCGCTTCGACAGCAACGTGGAGCGGGGCTTTCCCTGGGAGTTCAAGCCCGAGATCCGGGAGATCGAGATCGCCATCGGCGAAACCGGGCTGATGTTCTACAAGGCCCACAACCCCACCGACCGCCCTGTCGCCGGCACGGCCAGCTTCAACGTCGCGCCCTTCAGCGCCGGCTACTACTTCACCAAGATCGCCTGCTTCTGCTTCGAGCTTCAGGTCCTGCAGCCCGGAGAGACGGTGATGATGCCCGTGACCTTCTACGTCGATCCGGAGATGGTCGACGACATCGAGGCGAAATACGTCAACAACATCACCCTCAGCTACACGTTCCACCCGAGCGACCTGCCCGAGGATTACGAGACCACGGACGCCTCCGCCGCGATCGGCGGCGAGCGGGCCGTCAACTGAACCCGCCATCCCAGGCGGGCGGCCCCGCGCCGGGGCGACAGACGTTTAGGGGAGCCGCTGCATGGCCCATGAGAAGAACCACGACTACCATGTCCTGAACCCGAGCCCCTGGCCGTTTCTAGGCGCCTTGGGCGCCTTCGTCATGCTGTTCGGCGCGGTGATGTGGATGAACGAGAGCGGCCCCTGGCTGTTCCTCATCGGTTTGGTCGGCGTGCTCTACGTGATGTATGCATGGTGGTCCGACGTCGTCGTCGAAAGCCGCGAGGGCGATCACACCCCGGTGGTGCAGATCGGCCTGCGCTACGGCGTGATCCTTTTCATCACCTCCGAAGCCATGTTCTTCGTCGCCTGGTTCTGGAGCTTCTTCAAGCACGCCCTCTATCCGATGGGGGAGATCGTCGGCACCGAGGTGGAGCCCGCGTCCTGGCCGCCCGCCGGCATCGAGACCTTCGATCCCTGGCACCTGCCTCTGATCAACACGCTGATCCTGCTGGCCTCCGGCTGCCTGGCGACCTGGGCGCACCACGCCATCGCCCATGACGACGACCGCGAGACCATGGTGAGGGCCCTGATGGGGGCCGTGGCCATGGGCGTGCTCTTCACCATCACCCAGGCCTACGAGTATGGCCACGCCGCCTTCGGCTTCTCGGGCAACATCTACGGCGCGAACTTCTTCATGGCGACGGGCTTTCACGGCTTCCATGTGATCGTCGGAACCATTTTTCTCGCCGTCTGCATGCTGCGCGCCATGAACGGCCAGATGACGGCCGAAAAGCACATCGGCTACGAGGCGGCCGCGTGGTACTGGCACTTCGTCGACGTGATCTGGCTTTTTCTTTTCGCGGTGATCTACATCTGGGGCGGCTGAGCCGCTCGGTGGAAGCGGCCGAAGGGTCGGCGACGAAAGGTCAACGGGGCGGCTTCGGCCGCCCTTCGGCGTTGACGACGACGGCCTGCAGCAGTCGGAACATGCGCGCATGAAACGCCTTTGGGTTCAGGTTCTGGCCTTCGGGGCCGCCGGCGTGGCCATCCTGCTGTGGCTCGGCTTCTGGCAGCTGGCCCGGCTCGAGTGGAAGGAGGGCCTGATCGCGGAGCTGGAGGCGCGCCTTTTGGCGCCGCCGGCGCCCCTCCCCGCCGCGCCGACCGAAGCGGTCGACGAGTATCTGCACGTCGCCGTCGCCGGAGAGATCGGGGAAGAGGAGCTCCACGTGCTGACCTCCCTGCGCGGATCCGGCCCCGGCTTCCGCGTCGTCTCCGCCATGACGCTGGAGGACGGCCGCCGCATTCTCCTGGATCGCGGCTTCGTGCCCGAGGCCGCCAAGAACGCCCCCCGCGCCGGCGGCCCGGCGCAGGTGACCGGCGTGCTGCTCTGGCCTGACGAGACCGACGGCTTCACCCCCGAGCCGGACGAGGCGGCCGCCATCTGGTTCGCCCGGGACGTGACGCCCATGTCCGCCGCCTTGGGGACCGAGCCCTTGATGATCGTCGCAGACGCCGCCCAGGGCGACGGCCTGCGCGCGGCGCCCGTGACCGTCAATCTGCCCAACGATCACCTGCAATACGCCATCACCTGGTTCTCTCTCGCCGCGATCTGGACGGTGATGTCGGTGGTGCTGGTGACGCGCGTGCTGCGGCGGGGCTCGATTTACTAGGCGCGACGCATGGACGCCGGTTGCGGCGCGCAACGGTGTTTCCGTTGCGTGCCCGGCCTGCCGCATGAGACCTTCCGCTAATCCCAGACCCAACGCTGCCCTCGCCCCATGACCGACGATCCAGACGTCATAGTCCGCGGAAAGACCGAGACGCGGCTCGCGCGCCCGAAGCTGCACAAGGTCATCCTGTGGAACGACGACTTCACCCCGCGGGAGTTCGTGACCGTCGTCCTGAAGCGCGTCTTCGGCATGGGCCCCGAAAAGGCCCATGTGGTGATGATGACTGCGCACCGCCGAGGCGCCTGCGTGGTCGCCGTCTTCACCAAGGAGGTGGCGGAGACGAAGTCCAGCCAAGCCAACGACTACGGCAAAGAGGCGGGGTTTCCGCTGCGCTTCACCACCGAGCCGGAAGAGTGACCGGCGGCCTCCCCGGCGCTCAGGCCGCGCCGGTCTCCACCCGGTAGCCGGGCCGCCCGTCATAGTCGTTGAGCGTCTCGACCCGCACCACGTCGAGATCCGCCTTGGCCATGCGGCCCAGCAGCTCCGCCATGGCGCCTTTGGCCATGCCCTCTCCGCCCGCCGCGAAGCGGCAGCGCCATTGCGACGTGTGCAGTCGGGGGGAGGTCTTCGGCCCGGGCCAGACGGTTTCGGACCGGTTCAGGATCACCGACAGCATCAGGCCTTGCGGCGCCAGCCCCTGCAGCGTTTCGGCCAGGGCGGACGCGTCCCGCCGGTCGTCGGCGATCACCACCTCGAGGCCGCTGCGCCGCCGCTGCGGCGCCGGCGCCCGTCTCGGCAGGCCCGACAGCACGCCGCCCGGCAGGTCGCCCGAAGGCAGCTCCCGCGCGCCCATGCGGCGCGGCTGCTCTCCCAGCCGTTCGATCACCGCCTCGGCGAAGCCGCGGGTGGACACGCGCCGCGCGCTCTCGCCCGGCCGGTGCAGGTCCGGCGTGTGAATGCCGTCCTCCAGAGTGCGAAGCCAGGCGTCGCGCACCCGCATGCCCGCATCGTCCTGGCCCAGAAAGCGCAGCAGCTTCACGCCCGACAGCAGCAGCCCGGACGGGTTCGCCACCAGCTTGCCGGCCAGCGGCGAGGCCGGCCCGTGCACCGGCTCGAACACCGCGCCGTCGACGCCCAGCCGAGCCGACGGGGTCAGCGCCGGCCGACCGGCCAGCTGCGCCGCCAGATCGCCCAGAATGTCGCCGTAAAGGTTCGGGGCGACGATCACGTCGAACTTCTCAGGCGATTCGACCATCTTGGCGGCCGCGGCGTCGGCGATCATGTGGTCCGCGGTCATGTCCGGGTTCTCTGCCGCGATCTCCTTGAACACGTCGTGGAACAACCCGTCGGTCAAGCGCAGCACGTTGGCCTTGGTCACGCAGGTGAGCTTGCTGCGCCCAGCGGCCCGAGCCCAGGCGAAGGCGGTCCGCACGAAGCGCTCCGCCGCCGGACGGGTCACCAGCTTGATGCACTGGGCCACGTCATGGGTCTGGCGCTGCTCCTGCCCGCCATAGACGTCCTCCTCGCTCTCGCGGATCACCAGAACGTCCATGCCCGGCGCGCGGGTGGGCACGATCGGGTCGAGCGCCGTGGCTCGCCTCACATGGCAGTAAAGGCCCAGGCCGCGCCGCAACGGCTCCGACCGCCCTCCGGCGACGGGACCTTTCAGCAGAACGCCCGCGGCGCGGGCGATCTTCACCGCCTCCTCCATCGCCTCGCCCGCCTTGGACGGGTCGGAGGGGAAAGGGATCTCCTTGACGTCGAACCTGCCGCCCGCCGCTTCGAGCACGCGCAAGGTCGCGTCCATGATCTCCGGGCCCACGCCGTGGCCGGGCAGCACCGCCACGGCCGGAGCCGTGCCTGGGTCGCGCTGAGACATCGAAGAGCCCTCCCTGATTTCGGCCTAAGCCGTCTGCTCCGCCCTCGTCGGGCGATCCGTCATGGACCCGCGCCGCCTGAGGGCGAAGGGCCTGTTCGCCGCGCATGCGCGACGTCGCCTGGTATCTCGCCGGGCCGACGTCGCCGATCTCGAAGCGAAGCTGGCCGGGGGGCTGGCATTCGGATCGATCATGACCGTCTCTGCAGCGAAGCGGACCCTCACGGGAAACGGCGTCGCTGGCGCTCTCGTCGTCATGCCGACGTCCCCGCATTATGCCGGCGGACCGCGATCGCCGCCGGACTCGAACCATTGGACGCGCCGCAGCCCTGTTTCATCCCGAAACGATCTAAAAAAGATTCGCTTCGCCTCAACGTCTCGGTCAAATCGCCCGGCCCTGCGATGCCTCGCCGCGCGACTCACGCGAAAAAAAACAAGCGGCGGCAGGGATGAAAGCCCTTTCCCGCGCGTCTCATTTGTGCGCGATCCGCCGGAGGGCCGTGCAGCGGGGAGAGCACGATGCCGCGACGGCGGGCCGCCGACGACATCGCCGCGGAGCTGCCGCGCCTCAGGCGCGTGGCGCGCGTGCTGACCCGGGGCGATGCGGCCGAGGCGGATGACTTGGTGCAGGAGACGTTGTTGCGCGCCCTGAAGGCGGCGGAGGGATTTCGCGGCGGGTCGGCGGTGGGCACCTGGCTCACCTCGATCATGCACAACCACCCCCGGTCGGAGCGTCGCCGCGCCGCGGTGCGGCGCCGCTGGCTCGATGCTCAACCGAAAGAGGAGCCGTCGCAGCCGGCACGGCAGGAGCAGTCGTTGGAGGTCGCGCAGACTCTGCATGCGCTCGATGCGCTGTCGGAGGATCAGCGAGCCGCCATCGTGATGATCTCCGTCGGCGGCGCCAGCTACGCCGAGGCCGCGCAGGCGCTCGGCTTGCCGCTCGGCACGCTGATGTCCCGGATCTCCCGCGGGCGGGCGGCGATGCGGCGGGCCGTGGACGGACCGGAAACGAGTGATGCGCGCCCTGCCGCGCAGCGGACCGCCAGGTCCGAGGAGAACGAAAGAGGCGAAAGATGAGCGAACCCGCCATCACCGACGCTGAACTGGGCGCCTATGCCGACGGCGAGCTCGACGCGCCCGACATCGCCCGCATCGAAGCCGCGCTCGCCGCGGACGCGGCGCTGCGCGCGCGCCTGGCGCGGATCGTCGACGCCCGCGACGCGCTCGACCGTCTCGCCGAGGCCGGATCGCCCGACGCGCCCGATCCGGAGGCGGAGGCGTTGGCCGCGCGGCTCGGCGCACGGCTCCGCGCCGACCAAGCGCGCCGCGGGCGCCGGCGCGCCTCCCTCGCCGCCGCGGCTTTGCTCGCCACGGCCGTGGGCGGCTGGTTCGCGCACATCTATGTCGGCGCGCCCGCGCCGTCCGCCGCCCTGGCGCAAGGGGAGCCTCCGGCCTTCGTCGCCGACGCGGTCGGGGCCCATGCGGTCTTCGCGCCCGACCAGATCCACCCGGTGGAGTTCTTCAGCGACGACGAAGCGCTGATGCGCGATTGGTTCGCCGGCCATCTGGGCGACGACGTGCGCATTCCTCATCTCGAGGAGATCGGCTTCGACCTGATCGGAGGTCGCCTTCTGGGCTCCGCCCGCGGCCCCTCGGCCCAGCTGATCTACGAGAACGCCGCCGGCGACCGCGTCAGTCTCGTCTTCGGGCGGCAGGACCTGCCCGGCGCCTCCGACGCGCCGCGGTTCGAGGACGTGGACGGCCGGCTCGCCAGCTGGTGGCGCCAGGGAGAGCTGTCCTGGGCGGTGGTGGAGGATCGGCCGGGGGCCGATGTGATGACGGTGACGAAGCTCGTCGTCGACATGGGGCGGCGGCCGTAGACCGCCGCCGCCGGCCTGGGTTTCACCCGTCGGTCCCGCGGTCCGCCGCCGCTTCGGCGCCGGCGTCCTCTCCATCGGTCAACGCCGCCCTCTGGTCGATCCAAGTCGCCCGCGACAGGGCGGCCCCGGCCAGATAGGCCGCCCGCGCGATCACATGCGCCGACACCGGCGCGGTCAGCAGCAGGAACGCCATCACGCCCGCCGCGCGGGCCGACGCTCCGGGCCCGTCCAGCGTCAGCGCCGCGCCCAGCATCACAAGGCCCGCGCCCAAGGTGCCCGCCTTGGTGGAGGCGTGCAGCCGCATGAAGACGTCCTCGAAGCGCAGCACGCCTATCGCTGCCACCAGGCAAAAGGCGGCTCCGGCCAGCACGAGCAGGGCGGCCAGCCCCTCCAGCAGGCTCGCCGCGGCCAAGGCGTCGGCGATCATGACCGTTTCCTCAAGCGCAGGCGCGCCCGCTTCTCGAACTCGCCGGGGCGCGGGCCGCGCTTGGCGATGAACCGCGCGAAAGCGAGCGTTCCCAGGAACCCGACCAGCGCCAGCGCCGCCGCCACGTCCAGATAAGCGTCGATGTCCGTCACCAGCGCCCGCAGCCCGGCGAAGGCCGCCACCAGCGCCGTCAGCAGATCCAGCGCCACCGCCCTGTCGGACACGCCCGGCCCCAGCACCAGCCGCGCCGTGGTGATCAGCGCCGCGATCAGAACGATCCAGCTCGCCGCCTCGGCCGACAGGACCAGCAGGCTCATTCCACCGCCTCCAGCACCGGGTCCTCCAGCTTCGCGACATCCTCGCGCACCCCTGCGGGGTCGTCGACGAACATGGCGTGGACGTAGAGCGTTCGGCCGTCCTCGCTCAGATCGAGCGTCAAGGATCCGGGCGTCAGGCTCACAAGGCTCGACAGGACCAGCGTGCCGGTCTCCGTCCGCGTGCGGATCGGAACGGCGATGATGCCGGGCCGGTTGCTCGGCCGGATCGCCAGCACGTCCGCTGCGACCTTGAACGAGGAGACCACCAGTTCCCAAAGAAAGAAGGCGGCCAGCCGCACAAGACGCGGAAAACGCAGGAAGTAGCGATCGTCCGGGAACAGCGGCCGCGCGGCCCAAAGCGTCACGAAGCCCAGCAAATAGCCTGCCAGCAGGTCGCCGATGGAAAACCCGCCCACGAACGCCGCCCAGAGCGCCGCCAGGACGAGGTTGATCGTGAAGACGTTCACCGCAGCGCCCTCTGCAGGGCCAGCCCGGTCGCCTCCGGCCGCGTTCCCAGCACGGCCTCGATATAGTCCGACGGATCCAGCAGCTGCGCCGCCGCGCCCTCCGCCGCCTCGAGCAGGGGCTGCGGGAACAGGCCCAGGGCCAGCGTCACCGTCGTCAGCGCCGCGATGGGCGCCGTCATAAGCGCCGCGGCGGGCCGGGGCAGGGCTGTCAGCGGCCGAACCGCCGGCCGCCCCTCCGGCTGCGGCTTCAACCAACCCTGACCCCAGATCTTGGTCATCGAATAGAGCGTGAAGAGACCCACCCCAAGGATCGCCGCCGCCGCGATGCCGTTCCCCTCGCCCAGGCTCGCCTGGGTCAGCGCCAGCTTGCCCCAAAAGCCGGTGAAGGGCGGCATCCCCGCCATGGCCATCGCCGCGAGGAAGAAAAGCCCGCTCAGCAGCGGCGTCGCCGCGTAGAGCCCGCCCGATCTCCCCAGATCGAAGCTCCTCGTCATCCGCCGCGCCACGCCGGCGATGAGGATCAGGTTCGCCTTCACCACGATGTTGTGCACCAGGTAGACGATCGCCCCGGCCAGCGCCAACGGCGTCGCCAGCGCCAGGCCCAGCGCCACGTAGCCGATCTGGCTGACGATGTGGAAGGCGAGGATGCGGTGCACCTCCTTCTGCGCCGCCGCGCCGATGACGCCCCCGACCATCGTGGCGATGGCGACCGGCAGCAGCACGTCCTGGGCCGGGCCGTCCGGGAACACCAGCGTGAAGACCCGGATCATCGCGTAGATGCCGGCCTTGGTCAGAACCGCCGCGAACAGCGCCGTGACGGCCATGGGCGGCGCGTGGTAGGCCGCCGGCAGCCAGAAGTAGAGCGGAAACAGCCCTGCTTTCGCCGCCAAGGCCACGAACAGCAGCATCGACGCCCCCGCCATCGCCCCCGCCGGCGCCGTGGCCAGCTTCTGGGGCAGCTGCGCCAGGGTCAGCGTCCCGGCGAGCCCGTGCACCAGCCCCACCGCCGTCAGAAAGGCGAGGGTCGCCACCAGGTTCAGCGCCACGTATTTGACCCCCGCGTCCAACTCCTGCCGGCCGCCGCCCAGGACCAGCAGGCCGAAGGAGGCGATCAGCATCACCTCGAACCAAACGTAGAGGTTGAAGAGGTCCCCGGTCAGGAACGCCCCCGTCGCGCCCGCCAGCAGCACATGGACCAAAGCGAACGCGCCCGCCCGCTCGCGCCGCCGCCCCAGATCCGCCAAACCGTAGATGACGCAGACCAGACCCAGCGTCGCCACCGCCAGCAGCAGGATCGCCGAAAGCCCGTCGGCGACCAGCGCGATGCCCAACGGCGCCGTCCAGCCGCCGATCCCCGCCGCAAGAACGCCCTGAGAGACCACCGCCCGCGCCAGCAGCGCGGCGAAAAGCAAGTGCAGCGCCGCGCCGACGACGGCCAGCGGCCCGGCCCGCAGCCCCAGCTTCGGCCCCAGCAGGCAAGCGGCCGCCGCCGCGAAGGGCGTCAGCAGCGGCGCGGCCAGCAGCCAGGCTTCGCTCGTCTCGCTCACGCCTGGCCCTCTTCAGGACGCGGCTCGGCCACCCGCATCTCCTCCGGATCGACGGTGCCGAGACGCCGGTTCGCCGCCAGCATCAGCGCCAGCGCGAAGGCGGTCAGGCCGAAGCCGATCACGATCGCCGTCAGAACCAGCGCCTGGGGCAGCGGGTTGGCCACCGCCGCGCCCGGCGCCTCCAGCCCCTCCGGCACCAGCGGCGCCGCGCCGTCCATCAGCCGACCGCCCGAAAAGACCACGAGGTTGGCGGCCGAGCTCGCCAGAACCACGCCGAAAACCAGGCTCAGCAAGTGGCGCGCCAGCATCAGCCAGACCCCGCAGGCGGCCAGCACCCCGGCGACGAGCGCGAAGAGCCACTCCATCAGCCGCCCTCCTCCTCGTCCAGATCGTCGTCCTCCAGGGCGAAGACCAGCGCCAGCACCGCGCCCAGAACCACCAGCCAAACGCCCAGATCGAACATCAGCACGGTCGAGATCGGCAGCCCGTCCGGCTTGCCGCCCGCCTCCCCGCCGTCGCCTCCGACGAAGGTCCAGAGCGCCGCGAAGGGCGGCTCGCCGGCCAGAAGCGGCGCGATCCCGGCGGCCAGGGCCACCGCCACGCCCGCGGCGAGCACCGTCGACGGCTCGAACCTCAAGGCTCGGCGCGCCGCCGCCACGCCATGGCTCGCGGCGAGAAGCGCGAAGGCGGCCGCGCCGATCAGACCGCCGATGAAGCCGCCCCCCGGCTCGTTGTGGCCCCGCAGGAGCATGAACAACGAGAACAGCAGCAGCAGCGACACCAGGATCCGCGCGGCGGCCTGAAGGATCGGCGTGGTCATTCCGCCGCCTCCTTCGCCGTTTCGCGAACGCGCGGCGCCTCGACCCTGGCGCGCCCGAAGGCCTTCATGCGGATCAGCGCCAGCGCGCCCACGGCCGCGGCGGCGACGACCACGATCTCTCCGAACGTGTCGATGGCGCGGAAATCGACCAGCACCACGTTGACGATGTTGCGGCCCTTGGCCTCCGGCACGCTCAGCGCCTCCATCGCCTGCGCCACCGACGGGTCGAACGGGCCGGAGGTCGCCGCCAGCGTCATCGCCGCGACGCTGAGCCCGGCCGCGCCGGCGATCAGACCGTCGCGCAGCCGGCCCTCCCGCCGCGCGGCCAGCTCAGGCGCCTTCAGCGTGACCATGCAGATCAGCACCAGCAGCAGCACATCCACCAGCAGCTGCGTGATCGCAACGTCCGGCGCGCCCTTGATCACGAACAGCAGCGCGATGCCCGAGCCCACGGCCGCGACGCCGCCGATCGCCAGCATCCGCCGCCGCGCCGCCGCCGCGGCCAGCGCCCCCGCCACCGTCAGCAGCGCCGCGCCCAGCGTCGGAACATCCATCGGCGTCGCCGGCAACGCCACGCCGCCCTGCAGCGCCATCGCCGCCAGCGGCCCCAGCGCCGCGACCGCGAAGGTCACGCTCAGATAGGCCCGCAGCGATCCTGGCTGCATCACCCGCGCGACTGCGGAGAAGCTGTTCGAGATCGCCTCCAGGATCGCATCCCAGATCCCTTCGGCCACCTCGGGGATGACCTGCAGCCCCTCGCTAAGCCTTCGATAGACCAGAAAGCCCAGCAGCCCCAAGCCCACCGTGGCGATGCTCATCAGCAGCGGCACGTTGACCCCGTGCCATAGCTTCAGCTTGATCTCCGCCGGCGCGCCCAGCACCGCCTCGGCCGCCGGAATGACCAGCGTGCGCCCCACCAGGTCCGGCGCCACGCCGCAGACCAGACCCAGCGAGGCCAGAAGCAGCGGTCCGGCCCACAGCCTTGGCGGCGCCTCCGACGCCCCTCGCGCCTTGGGCGTCGGCGCGCCCAGGATGATCTTGAAGAGGATCTTCAACGCCAGCGCGACCATCATCGCGTTCGACAGGATCGCCGCGCCGGCCAGCAGCGCCGGCTCCTCGGCGATGGCCAAGGCGCCCTCGTATTTCAGCTCTTTGCCCACGAAGCCCAGAAACGGCGGGAACCCGGCCATCGACCCCACCGCCAGGATCCCCGCCAGCGAGGTCACCGGCATCGTCCGCCAAAGCCCTCCCAGCTCCGCGATCTCCCGCGTGCCGGTCGAATGGTCGATGGCTCCGGTGATGAGGAACAGCGAGGCTTTGTAGAGCGCGTGGACGATCAGAAACGTCATCGCCGCCACCACGGCCACCGTCTCCGTCGCCCCCAGAAACATCACCAGCGCGCCCAGCGCCATGATCGAAGTATAGGCCAGCGCCAGCTTCAGGTCGGTCTGCCGCAGCGCCAGAACGCTCGCCATCAGCATCGTCGCGCCGCCGAAGCCCCCCAGCGTGTTGGTCCACATCTCCGACCCCGCCAGCGCCGGATGCAGCCGCGCCAGCAGATAGACCCCGGCCTTCACCATGGTCGCAGAGTGCAGATAGGCGCTCACCGGCGTCGGCGCCGCCATGGCGTTGGGCAGCCAGATATGCAGCGGCGCCTGGGCCGACTTCGCGAAGGCCCCCAGCACGATCAGCACGAAGATCGGCGCGTAAAGCGCATGCTCGGTCAGCCGCCCGCCCGCGATGATCTCCGAGATCCGGCTGGTGCCCGCGGCCATGCCGAGCAGCACCAGCCCCGCCAGAAGCGCCAGGCCCCCGGCCCCGGTGATCAGCAGCGCCATCCAGGCCGACCGCCGCGCCTTGGCCGAAGCATGGTCGAAGCCCACCAGCAGGAACGACGAGATCGTCGTCACCTCCCAGAACACGAACATCGTGATCAGGTCGTCGGCCGTCACCAGACCGATCATCCCAGCCTCGAACAGCCCCAGATATAAAAAGAACCGCCCAAGATGCCGATGCCCGCGAAGATACCGAGTGGAGTAGAGCGCGATGGCCGAGCCGAACACGGTGATCAGCAGCGCGAAGACGAGGCTCAGACCGTCCACCCGGAAGGCCAGCGTCACGCCCAGGCTGGGAACCCACTCCCACTCCGCCGCCATCGCGCCGCCGGCCTGGGTCACCGGCAGCATCCGGGCGAACAGAGCGGCCGCGACCGCCGAGGCGATCGCCAGCGCCCAGCCCGCGGCCGCCTGGGCCGGAGAGCCGAGTCCTTCGGCCGTCCCGGCCATCAGCCCGCCGCCCCGGTCCGCGACGCGGCGCGTCCGGGCGCGCGCGGCCCGCTCGGACGCCGCGGCCCTGCCGGGCGGGGGATGAAGAAGCGTCGAGGGCGCATCCTTGGCCTTCGGCTCGGGGTTGCCGTCCGCGCTCGCGGCCGCACAGGGCCTGCGCCGCGCCGGAACGGACATCGCCAAGCCGTCTTCGCGGATTTCGAGGCGCGGGTAAACCGGCGCGCGCGGTCGCCGAGCCTTCCGCGACGACCCTCCGCACCCTCCGGACCCACCGCGCGACTCCGCCCGCCGCCGCGCCGAAGCGACCGAACGGGTCGCGCGCCCCTTGCCATCCCGGGCCGTCCGCGGCCTGATGGCGTGGTCCTGCGCCGCCGCCGGCGGTCCTGCGCGCCCGGAGCCGTCCCGACCTTGACCCCCGTTCTGACCGTCACCCTGAACCCAGCGCTCGACATGTCGACCGAGGCGCCGCGGGTGGCCCCCAACGCCAAGCTGCGCTGCGCCGCGCCGCGGCTCGACCCCGGCGGCGGCGGCGCCAACGTCTCGCGCGCGCTCGCCCGGCTGGGCGGCGAGGGCCGGGCCTTCATCGCCGCCGGCGGCGCCACCGGGCGGGAGTATCGGGCTTTGCTGGAGGCGGAGGGCCTCGCCGCGGTCTGGTTCGACCCAGGCGTCGATCTTCGCCGCAGCCTCGCCGTCACCGAAGCGGCGAGCGGCGACCAGTACCGCTTCCTCCTGCCCGGCGCGCCTTGGCCGGCGTCGACCGTCTCCGCCGCGCTCGACGCCGTCTCCGCCGCGGCGGGGCCGCGCGCGATCGTCGCCCTCTCGGGCAGCCAGCCCCCGGGCGCGCCGGACGATCTGCCTCTGCGCCTGGCAGAGCGTCTGTCCGCCCAAGGCGTCGGCCTCGCGGTCGACACCTCCGGCGCGGCCCTCGACGCCTGCGTCTCCGGCGGGGCCGCGCCGCTGGAGCTGCTGCGCATGGACCGGTCCGAGGCGGGCGGCGTCCTCGGCCTCGAAAAGCCGGACGAAGCGGACGCTCTCGCCTTCGGCCGCCGCCTCGTCGCCTCGGGCGCGGCGCGCCAGGCGGTGATCACCTTGGCCGGGGAGGGCGCCGTCGCCGTCTCCTCCGACGCCGCCTGGCGGGTCCAGCCGCCGGTCATCCAGGTGGTCAGCGCCGTCGGCGCCGGCGACAGCTTTCTGGCCGGCTTCCTGACCGCGACTCAGAAGGGCGACGATCTGCGCGGCCGCCTCGCCCTCGCCATGGCCGCCGCCGCCGCCGCCGTCATGACCCCGGCGACCGAGCTCTGCCGGGCCGAGGACGTCGCCGCGCTGCTGCCTCGGATGCAGCTTCGTCCTCTGGCATGACCTCCCTCTACATCGACGCCGACGCCTGTCCGGTGCGCGAGGAATCCCTTCGCGTCGCCTCCCGCCACGGGCTCGAGGTCTTCGTCGTCTCCAACGGCGGCATACGCCCGTCGCCGGACCCGCGGGTGCGCACGGTCATGGTCCCCGAAGGCCCCGACGCCGCCGACATGTGGATCGCCGAGCGCTGCGGCCCCGGCGACGTGGTCGTCACCGCCGACATTCCTTTGGCGGACCGCTGCCTCAAAGCCGGCGCCCGCGCCCTGCGCCACGACGGCGAGGCCTTCACGCCCGCCTCCATCGGCCACGCCCTCGCCATGCGCGATCTCATGGCCGACCTCCGCGCCGCCAACCCCCTGGGAGCCGGCGGCGGCGGCAAGCCCTTTTCGAAAGCCGACCGCTCCCGCTTCCTCGACGCCCTCGAGCGCGAGATCCGCGCCGCCAAGCGCGAGGCGCCCTGAACCCGCCGACGCGCTTTGACGTCCACCGGAGCGCTCCCGCCCGTCGCCTGCGCGGCGGAGCCGCTTGCCTCCCGTTGGGCCGGGCCGCGCGGCGGGGCCGTCGGCCTGTCGCCGCGCGGCCCCGCGCTCCGCGTCCCAGGGCGGGGCTGACGCCGCGGCCTCGCCGTGTCACGCTGACCCTCAAGTCGAGCGCCAGTCTCGGCCTTGCAGAGGAAACGCGCCATGGACGCCTCCGACCCCGCCGCCACGGACGAAAAAACCGCCGGCGCGGCGCTCTTCGAGCGGCTCGGCGCGCTGGGCGTCGACTACGTCTTCTGCAACTCCGGCACCGACTTCCCGCCGATCATCGAGGGCCTCGCCGCCGCCCAGGCCGCCGCGAGCGATGGCGGCGCGCGCCTCCCGCGAGCCATCCTTTGCCCGCACGAGCACGCCGCCCTCGGAATGGCCCACGGCGTCTGGTTCGCCACCGGCCGGCCCCAGGCCGTCATCCTCCACACCAATGTCGGCCTCGCCAACGGCGCAATCGGAGCCATCAACGCCGCCACGGACCACGTTCCCATGCTCCTGATGTCCGGCCGCACCCCCACCACCGAAAAAGACCGGTTCGGCGCCCGCACCGTGCCCATCGGCTGGGGGCAGGAGATGCGCGACCAGGCCGCCCTCGTCCGCGAGGCGTGCAAGTGGGACTACGAGCTGCGCTTCCCCGAACAGATCCACCAAGTGCTCGACCGCGCCTGGGCCATTGCGGAGAGCACGCCCAAGGGCCCCGTCTACCTCGCCCTCCCCCGCGAGGTGCTCTGCGAACTGGCCGGCCCCGCGCAGGCCCCCGCACCGCTCATGGCCCCCGCCGTCGCCGCGCCGCGCGCGCAAGACCTCGACGTCCTCGCCGATTGGATCGCCGCGGCCGAGCGCCCCCTGATCCTCTCCCAACGCGGCCCCGGCTCCGACGCCGCCTTCGAGGCGCTGACCCGGCTGGTCGAGACCTGGGCGATCCCCGTCTGCCACTGGTGGGCCAACGCGGTCGCCGTTCCCACCACCTCGCCGATGGAGCTCGGCTCCGACCCGCTCCCCTGGTTCGCCGAGGCGGATCTGGTGATCGTCCTCGACGCCCTCGCGCCCTGGATGCCCGACGCCCACCGGCCGAGCCCCTCGGCCCGCATCGCCCATATCGGCCCCTCCCCCCTCCACGCCCGCACGCCCATCCGCAACTTTCCGAGCCACCTCTCTCTGCCCGGAGAAACGGCCGAGACCGTCCTGCGCCTCGCCCACGCCCTGGCCGAGCGCCGCCCCGGCCCTTCCGTCGCCCTGCGCCGAGACCGCGTCGCCGCCGCCTCCGCCCGCCTCAAAACCGACCAACGCGCCCGAGCCGAGGCCGGCGGCGGTCCCGGGCCTATGTCCAAGGCCTGGGTTTCGCGCTGTCTCGCAGACGCTCTGCAGGTCGCAGACCGCCGCGCCACCGTCCTCTCCGAACTCGGCGCTCCGCTCGCCGGCCTGCCCTGCGACCACCGCAACGCCTGGCGGCAGGAGCCGCATTCGGGCGGCCTCGGCTGGGGTCTGCCGGCCGCCATGGGCACGGCGCTCGCCGAGCCCGAGACGTTGGTCGTCGCCACCATGGGCGACGGCTCCTACGTCTTCGCGAACCCCGTCGCCTGCCACCAGATGATCGAGGCGCTGGATCTCGCC
>JBCCPD010000034.1:0-16117 GCA_039025075.1 Pseudomonadota bacterium
CATCAGTAGCGCGGCGCCCGGCACCAGGGCCGGGAGCAGCGAGGCGCGCGCGGCGCCCAGGGCGTTCACGGCCGCGAAATAGGCGAAGAAGCTGCCGGCGCCGCCCATGAGGCCCTGGCAGACCGCCTGGAGGGCGAGGTCGGTGGCCGGCAGGTTCAGGATCGCAGGGCCGGAGCCGAGCAGCCAGTTCACCGGCCAGACGCAGAGGAAGCTGAGCGCGCCGACGGCGACGGTGCCCGACAGCGGGTCCACGCGCCATTTGCGCATGAGCGCGGTGAACACCGACCAGGAGCAGCCGGTGGCGACGAAGAGCAGATCGCCCAGCAGGGCGTCCGGCCCCAGCGTCGCTGCGTCGAAGCCCGACAGGACGAAGAGGCCGCAGAGCATCACGCCGCCGCCGAGCCAGTGGCGCCGGCCGACCTTCTCGCCCAGCCAGAGCACGCCTAGGACGGCGCCGCCGATGAAGGCCGCCGCCGGGGCGAAGAGAAGGCCGTGGGAGAGCGGCGTGAACTGGTAGCCCGAGGAGGACAGGACCGCGAAGAGCGGCCCGCCCAGAGCCATCAGCGCCAGGGCCTGGCGCAGGGGCGGCAGCTTGGCGCGGAAGCGGCGCAGGAGCAGCAGCGGCACGAAGACCAGACCGCCCACTCCGAAGCGCATCAGCGCCAGGTCGGCCGGCAGAAAACCGCTGTCGACGCCCACCTTGGCCGCCACGTTGTAGGAGGCCCAGAAGATCACCGTCAGAGCGCCGTAGAGCGCCGCGTCCAGGCGCAGGGGCGGGGTTTCGACGGGAATGCGCCCGATGGCGGGCGGCGCCGGCGCGCCCAGCCCGCGGGGGGGCGGCAGCTCGGGCCCGGGGGCGCTCATGGGCGGCGGCCGGCGGAGGCGCGGTCGGAACGATAAGGCATCCTGATCAATAGGGCGCGCCCGGCGCTCAAGGCAAGCGGGAGCCTTGCGGCGCGGGCCGCCGCGGCCCGGTCCTTGGCCTTTCGGCCCCCCCGTCCGCCCCGGCTCGGACCCGATTGCGACGGGCGATGTCCGAAACGGACCATCGGCCGCCCTGGCGCGCCCGCTACGCTGCACGGCGAAAAGGGAGACCTTCGCCATGACCGAGCATTACCGCGCCATCGTCGTCGGAGGGGGCGTCGTCGGCTGCTCCGTCCTCTACCACCTCGCCAAGAAGGGCTGGACGGACGTCTGCCTGCTGGAGCGGGACGTGCTGACCTGCGGGTCGACCTGGCATGCGGCGGGCGGCTTTCACACGCTCAACGGCGATCCCAACGTCGCCAAGCTGCAGCAGTACACGGTGGAGCTTTACAAGGAGATCGAAGAGCTCTCGGGCCTCAGCTGCGGCCTGCACCTGACGGGCGGCGTGCAGCTCGCGAAGACCAAGGACCGGATGGACGCGCTCAAGCAGGCCGTCGCCAAGGGCCGCTACATGGGCATGGACGAGCTGGAGCTGGTCTCGCCTGAATGGACGGCGGAGCGGTTCCCGATCATGGACCCCAAGCAGTTCCTGGGCGGCATGTGGGACCCGATCGAGGGGCATCTGGACCCCTCGGGCACCACGCAGGCCTATGCCAAGTCCGCCAAGATCCTCGGCTCCACGGTCAAGGAGCATGTGAAGGTCGAGGCGTTGGCGCGGCGGGTGAACGGGACCTCCCAATGGGTGGTGAAGACCGACCAGGGCGAGTTCACCTGCGATCACGTGGTCAACGCCGGCGGCCTTTGGGCGCGCGAGGTCGGGCGCATGGTAGGGCTGGAGCTGCCGGTGCTGGCGATGGAGCACCATTATCTGCTGACCGAGGCGGTGCCCGAGGTCCTCGAATACAACAAGGAGACCGGCCAAGAGATCATCCACGTCATCGATTTCGAGGGCGAGATCTATTCGAGGCAGGAGCGCGACGGCGTGCTGCTGGGCACCTACGAGCGCGCGGCGACGCCCTGGTCGCCCAAGAACACGCCCTGGGACTTCAAGGCGGAGCTGCTGCAGCCCGATTTCGACCGGATCGCGCCGAGTCTGGAGGTCGGGTTCAAGCACTTCCCGGCGATCGAGAACGTCGGCATCCGCCAGGCGATCAACGGCCCCTTCACCTTCGCTCCCGACGGCAACCCGTTGGTCGGCCCGATGCGCGGTCTGCCCGGCTTCTGGTGCGCCTGCGCGGTGATGGCGGGCTTTTCGCAGGGCGGCGGCGTTGGGTTGGCGCTGTCCAACTGGATGGTGGACGGCGACGCGGGCTTCGACGTGTGGGGCATGGACGTCTCCCGCTTCGGCGACTGGGCGACGATGAGCTACACCAACGAGAAGGTGCGGGAGAACTACTCCCGCCGCTTCCGCATCCGCTATCCCAACGAGGAGCTGCCGGCGGCGCGGCCCCTGCGCACCGGCGCCCTGCACGACCGGCACCTGGCGCTGAACGCGCAGATGGGCGCGAGCTTCGGCATGGAGGTGCCGCTGTGGTACGCGCCCGAGGGCGTGACCGATGAGTTCTCTTGGCGCCGCTCAAACGATTTCCAACACGTCGCGCGCGAGGTGAAGGCGGTGCGCGAGGGCGTCGGCATCCTCGACATCTCGGGCTTCGCCAAGCTGTCGGTGACCGGGCCGAACTCGAAGGCGTGGCTCGACAGGATCTTCGCCTGCAAGCTGCCGGCGCCCGGGCGCATGGCGCTGGCGCCGATGCTGAAGGAGGACGGGCGGCTGATCGGCGATTTCACCATCGCCTGCCATTCCGACGAGGGCTGGTTCCTAGCCGGGTCGGGGATCGCCGAGGAATACTATCTGCGCTGGTTCGACCGGCATGCGGAGGCGGGGGTGGAGATCCAGAGCATGGGCCTGGGCTGGTGCGGCGTTTCCATCGCCGGGCCTAAGGCGCGGGACCTGCTGGCGAAGGTCACCGGCGAGGACGTGAGCCACGACGCCTTCAAGTTCATGGCCCACAAGGACCTGGAGATCGGACATGCGCCCTGCGTGGTTGGGCGCGTCACCTATACCGGTGATCTGGGCTATGAGATCTGGATGCGCACGGATTACGCCCGCTACGTCTGGGACCTGCTGATGGAGGCGGGCGAGGCGTTCGGCATCGCGCCCTTCGGCCTGCGGGCGCTGAATTCGCTGCGGCTGGAGAAGAACTGGGCGTCGTGGGGGCGGGAGTATCGGCCGGTCTATGGCCCGCTGGAGGCGGGGCTGGAGCGCTTCGTGGCCTACGACAAGCCCGCCGAGTTCATCGGCAAGGCGGCGGCGCGGGCCGAGCGGGAGAGCGGCGGGACGCTGCGCCTGATCACCCTGACCGTGGATGCGGGCGACGCGGACGTGACGGCGGACGAGCCGATCTGGTTCCGCGGCGAAGTGAAGGGCTGGGTGACCTCGGGCGGCTACGCCCATAACGCGGCGCGGTCCATGGCGCTCGGCTACGTGCCCAAGGAGATCGCGGGCGAGCCGGAGGGGTGGCGGATCGAGATCCTGGGCGAACTGCGGGACGCCCGCTTGCAGGCGACGCCGCTGTTCGACGCCAACTCGAGCCGCATGCGCAGCTGAGGGTGGGCGGCGCGCCCGCCGTCGAAGCCTCGCATAGGGCGCATAAGGAAAGGGCCCGGCCGCCGTCGCGGCCAGGCCCCTGTTCGCGTTCGCCCCCCGGCCGATGCGGCCCTCGATCGCTGCGGGCCGATCCGGCGCTGAAGCCCCGAGGAGCCTATTCCGTGGGCGCCGCCGCGCTCACGCCCGCGTCGCTGGGGGCCAACGACCCCAGGGGGCTCGAGACCGCCGCCAGCGGTCTCGTCGCCGCGCCGTCCTCGACCGTGAAGCCGCTCGCCTCGCCGGCGCCGACCGCCGCCGTGCGAACGCCCTCGTCGCCCGCGAACTTGCGGACGGGCGTGCCGGAGGCGCTGCCGAGCGCCGCCGCGCTCGCGTTCAGGATCAACGTCACCTCGGCCTCGCGGCAATCGTCGCCCGACGCCACGCAATAGCTCATCCGCTGCGTGCCGCCGCACGCCCCGGCGCCTTCGAAGGCGATGGCCCCTTGGTGACGGTAGACCACGCCGCAGCGCGGCGCCTCGGTGATGAGGATCCGGTTTCCGTCGCCCGGCTGGGCGCCTTCGTCATTGGCGGTCACGTCGATGAGGTAGGCGCCTTCGGTCGACACCGTCACCACGTCGTCGCGCGGGACATAGGCCGTCGCCATGCCGAAATCGCCGAAAAGATCACCTCGCTGGGCCACGGCCCCGAGAGCGATGGTCAGAACGACCCCGGTGAGGATCGTCATCATTTTATCGTCGCCACGCACGCTGCATACTCCGACCAGGACGCACACTCGATCACTACAAGGGCAGAGGTTACCGTCGTCGGAACGGCATGGCCAGAAAAATCGTTCACCTTTTCGACAGATTCTGAGCGCCCGATGAGCAGGCCGCGACCACCCCTGCCATGGCGGAGCTTTCCCGCCCGCGCTAGGCTGCCGACCGCGCGAGCCGGAGATTGAGCCCCGGATCGCGCGAGCAGTCCTCAGCCGCCGCCGGGAGATCGCCATGAAGTTCGGAGTGGGCCAGCCGCTGCGCCGCAAGGAGGACGGCCGCTTTCTGCGCGGGACCGGCAAGTACGTGGATGACCTCTCGGCCCCTGGTCAGCTTCACGCGCAGCTGCGCCGGTCCGAGATCGCCCATGGGCGAATCGTGTCGATCGACGCCTCGGCCGCGCGGGCGGCGCCGGGGGTGCGGCTGGTCTACACGGCCCAGGACCTCGCCGGACGGCTGAACCCGTTGGAGAACGAGTTCCCCCTGCAGCAGTCCGACGGCAGCCCGCCGGCGCCCTCGGTCAAGCCCCATCTGGCCGAGGGCGCCGTGCGCTATGTGGGCCAGCCCGTCGCCTTCGTGGTGGCCGACACGCCAGAGGCGGCCCGGGACGCGGCCGAGCTGATCGAAGTGGACTACAAGGACCTGCCGGCGGTGATCGACCCCGCCGACGCCCTCGCCCCCGGCGCGCCGCAGCTGCACGCGGGCGCGCCGGGCAACCTGTCGTTCCACTGGACCGTCGGCGACGCGGCGGCGACGGAGGCCGCCTTCGCCGCCGCCGCCAAGATCGTATCGGCCGAGGCGGTGAGCCAGAGGGTCATCGTCTGCGCGATGGAGCCGCGGTCCTGCACCGCCGCCTACGACGCCGGCTCCGGCCGCTGGAGCATCTGGGGCGCCACCCAGGGCTCGCACACTCTGCGCGGCCGGCTCGCCGCCCAGCTGGGGGTGGAGGCGGAACGGGTGCGCGTGCGCACGCCCGACGTCGGCGGCGGCTTCGGCATGAAGCTGCAGGCCCATCCCGAGGACGCGCTGGTGGCGCTGGCCGCCAAGGACCTCGGCAAGCCGGTCAAGTGGACGGCCGACCGCTCTGAGAGCTTTCTGAGCGACGTGCAGGCGCGCGACATGTCGTGCCGGGCCGAGGGCGCCTTCGACGCGGACGGGCGGCTGACGGCCATGCGCTTCAGCACCGTGTCGAACCTGGGGGCCTATTACTCGACCTTCGGCATCGGGGTGCATACAGGCTTTTCGGCCAGCACCACGGGCGGGATGTACGACCTGCCCGTGTTCCACCATGAGGTGCGCGGCGTCTTCACCAACACCACCCCCACCGACGCCTATCGCGGCGCCGGCAAGCCCGAGGTGATGCTGGCCACGGAGATGGTGATGGAGGCGGCGGCGCGGGAATTTGGCATGGATCGGGCGGAGTTCAGACGCCGCAACCTGATCAAGGCGGCCCAGGTCCCCTACCCCACCCATGGCGGCTTCGTCTTCGACAGCCTCGACACGGACCGCAACCTCGACGACGCCCTGGCCGCCTCCGACTGGGCCGGGTTCGAGAGCCGCGCGGCCGAGGCCGCCGCCCGCGGGCGCCTGCGCGGCATCGGCCTGACCTACTATTTCGAGCGCACCGGCGGCGGACCGGTGGAGAGCGCGCTGCTGCGCGTCCTGCCCGAAGGGCGCATCGAGGCCGCCGTGGGCACCCAGTCCAACGGCCAGGGGCACGAGACCGCCTGGGCGCAGATCATCTTCGAGAAGCTGGGCGTGCACCCGTCCCAGGTGGAGCTTCTGATGGGCGATTCGGACGTCCTGCCCGCCGGCGGCGGCACCGGCGGCTCGCGTTCCTTGATCATGGCGAGCCGGGTGTTCCTGCTCGCCGCCGACGAGGTGATCGCCAAGGCCATGGAGGGCGCCGCCGAGCGGCTGGAGGCCGCCGCCGCCGACATCGAATACACGGTCGAGGACGGCGGCGCCTTCCGCATCAAAGGCACGGACCGGAGCGTGAGCCTCTTCGACGCGGTCGCCGAGCTGGGCGGCGTGACCGGCGAGGGCGCGGTGAACGATCGGGAGGCGACCTTCCCCAACGGCTGCCATGTGGCGGAGGTGGAGGTGGACCCCGAGACCGGCGCCTCGACCCTCGTCTCCTACGCCATCGTCGACGATTTCGGCGTGATCGTGAACCCGATGATCGTCGAAGGTCAGGCCCATGGCGGCGTGGCCCAGGGCATCGGCCAGGTGCTGACCGAAGCCGCGGCCTGGGACAGGGAGACGGGCCAGCCGCTCGCCGCGAGCTTCATGGACTACCAGCTGCCCCGCGCCGCGGACCTGCCGAGCTTTTCGTTCAAACTCAACGAGATCCCGGCGAAAACCAATCCTCTGGGCGTCAAAGGCTGCGGCGAGGCCGGGTCGGTGGGCGCGGTGCCGGCGGTGGCTTTGGCGATGCAGGACGCCCTGCTGCGCGGCGGCGCGGCCTCGATCCCGCCGCCGCCCTTCACGCCTCAGGCGGTCTGGCGCGCGCTTCAGGGCGTCTGACGCCGGTCCTCGTCCTGCGCGGCGCCGCAGGCCCCGGCCCGAATTCGGCGCAGCCGAAGAGGGCCGCCGGGCCCAACGGGAGGCTTCGCGCCCTCGGCGCGGCGACGACGGGCGGGAGCGTCCGGTCGACGCCCGCGCTTCGGCCGATCGGCCGCCGGCGGTCCGGAGTCAGCCTTGGGCGGTCATGGCCAGGCGCAGCGCCCCGTCGCAGGGCGCGCGCCGCTCCACCGCGTTCCACAGCGGCCCGCCCGAGGCGCAGGGCGCCGCCGCCAGGCCGCACGGGGCCTCGGCGGCGTCGGCCAGAAGCTCGAACTGCAGGCTCCCGCGCTGGCCCGTGAGGCTGAGCATCGCCTTGGGAGAGCGTCCCGAGAACGCCGCCGCGGCCGCGTGCAGTCCTTCGATCAGGCGCAGGGCCGCGCGCCGCGCCTCCGCCTCCGAAAGCCCCTCGCGCCGCAGCGCCTCGGCCGCCCAGCCCTCGGCGTCGCTGGCGCCGACCGCGTCGCAGCGCAGAAACAGAACCTCGCCCATGTCGTCTTCCCCTCCCCTCGGGTCTCCCGCGGCCTCCCCAGGCCGTTCGTTCATCAATCGCCAAGCCGTCGTCGCGGTCAAGCGCGGCGATTTCGAGGCCGGTCCGGGGCGAAGCTTCGATGCGCCGCCGGCGCTGTCCCGCTCCGCTGCTGCAGGATTGCCCGGATCGACTTTCGAGGGAGTGACGAAACGCCGTTAACGCGCGACCTTGCGGCGATGAACGCCGATCGACCCCCGGGGCCAAGCCAAGATGATCGTCCATCCGACCGGGACCGGTCCGCCGACGAGCGGCCTGCGACCGACCCGCCGGGGGCGGCGGCGGCCGCCCGCCCCCGCGACGTCGTCTACGTCATCGACGGCACCCTCGCCTCGCTGGAGGCCGGACGCGAAAGCCATGCGGGACGGCTGCACCGGCTGCTGCGCGAGGGCGGCGCGCGCAGCGGCCGTCAGCACGCCTACCATCCCGGCGTGCAGGGGGAGGGCGCGGCGAAATGGTGGCGCGCCCTGATCGGCAGGGGCGTCAACGACTCGATCCGCCAGGGCTACGCCTTCCTCTCCAGCCGCGCGCGGCCCGGCGACCGGCTGTTCCTGTTCGGCTATTCCCGCGGCGCCTACGCCGTGCGCTCCCTCGCCGGGCTGATCGACCGGCTGGGCCTTCTGCGCCCGGAGGCCGCCCTGCAGCGGCGGGTGAGGCAGGCCTTCCGCCACTACGAGGCGGGCCCCTCGACCGCCGCCGAGGCGTTCTCGGCCCGGCACTGCCGCCGCGACGCCTGCGTGGAGATGATCGGCGTCTGGGATACGGTGAAGGCCTTGGGCGTGCCCTTGCCCGTGCTGTCGCGCTTTCATCCCATGGCGACGGCGTTCCACGACCACGCCCTGGGGCCTTCGATCCGCTTCGGGGCCCAGGCCCTGGCGCTCGACGAGGACCGCACCGCCTTCGCGCCGGTGATGTGGGAGCATGCGCCCGACTGGCGCGGGCGGATCGAGCAGCGCTGGTTTCCGGGCGCGCATATGGACGTGGGCGGCCAGGTCGGCGGCTTTCCCCAGGCGCGGCCCTTGGCGAACCTGTCGCTGGTCTGGATGCTGGAGCTGGCCGAGGCCCATGGCCTCGCCCTGCCCGACGGCTGGCGCGGGCGGTTCGAAACGGACCCGGCCGCGCCCATGCACGGACCCCGCCGCGGCCGCGCCGCCGGCTTCCTGTTGCGCGCGCCGCGGCAGGTGGACGCCCATCCCGGCGAGGACCTGCACCCCTCCGTCGCCGCGCGGATGGAAGCGACGGGCTATGCGCCCAGGGCCCTCGGCCTGCTCCCCGAGCCCGGGCCGAGCAAGCCTTTCGTACAACCCTGACGTGCAACTGAACGGGTTCCGAACCCCATCGGCCCCTGCTACGCTCAAGTCATCCGACCTGCGAGGATCCGATGAGCGAGCCGATCAAGCCGCTGGAGATCACCCCCACCCTGCTGCTGCGGGCCTATGCGGCGGGGGTTTTTCCGATGGCGCAGAGCGCCGAGTCGGACGAGATATTCTGGGTCGATCCCAAACGCCGCGGCGTGCTTCCCCTCAGCGACTTCCACGTGGCGCGATCCTTGCGCAAGCGTCTGCGCAAGGACGACTACCGCGTCACCGTGGACGCCGCCTTCGAGGCGGTGCTCGACGGCTGCGCCGCGCGGGCGGAGACCTGGATCAACCCCGAGATCCGCGACCTCTACGGCACGCTGCACCGTCTGGGCTATGCCAGCTCGGTCGAAGTGTGGATGGACGACCGGCTGGTCGGCGGGCTCTACGGCGTGCGCCTCGGCGGCGCCTTTTTCGGGGAGAGCATGTTTTCCGAGGTCCGCGACGCCTCCAAGATCGCTCTGGTATGGCTGGTGGCGCGCCTGAAGGCGGGGGGCTTCAGCCTTCTGGACACCCAGTTCGTGACCGACCATCTGCGCGGCTTCGGCGCGGTGGAGATCCCCCGCTCCCACTACCACAGGGAGCTGGAGGCGGCCCTGGCGCTGAGCGCCGATTTCTACTCGCTGTCGGACTCGGCCGACGGGGCCGACGCCGTGCAGCTGAGCACCCAGACGTCGTAGCGCGCATGGTCCAGCGCCGAGATCGCCGGCGAGGACGCGAACATCCAGCCCGAAAAGCGCGGGTCCCGATCGCGCAGATCGCGGATCTCCAAATAGGCCGCGGCGTCGCCGTCGGGATTGTCCCGGGGCACGCGGCAGGCGCGCAGCGACAGCTCCAACCGCTCGGCCACGCGGGTTTCGCCGGGCCGCATCTCCAAGGACGCGACGAGGCCGGTCATCTTGTCCAGCAGCCGCAGCTGAGCGGCTTCGGCCTCCCGCATCGGCGGGGCGGGGGGCGTGTAGGGCTGGTACCGGCGCGGGGCGCCGTCCTCGTCCAGCGGCACGCTGCGGAAGCCCGGCAGCCGGCTCTCGCCGCCCAGCTCCGGCGGCCTGGAAGGGGAGGCGGCGCCCTGCGCCTGCGCCAACGCCGCCGCGGGAAGCAGCGCCAGGGCCAGCCCGCCGAGGATCGCCCCCGACAGCGCCCCCGACAGCGCCTTCGACCGACGGCGCGCGGGCCGGCTCATGACCGTTTGACCGCGCGGAAGCGAAGGCGCATGTAGTCGGCCGTCGCGCGGCCGGAGGCGTCCACCAAGGCCGGCGCGACCAAAGCGGCGGCTCGGGCGCGGGCCGGGCCTCGGCGATCGGGCGGCAGCAGCTGCAGCGCGGGCTCGGCCAGCACCTCCAGCCAGCGCTCCAGGCCAGTGGCGAGCGGCGTGGGCCGGGGGATCAGGGCGATCTCCTCCACCGCGAAGCCGTGCGCCTCCAGCCGCGCGCGCTGCTCGTCGACCGACGGGAAGGACCAGATCTCGGCGAGGTCGGTCTCCACCCCTTCGCCGCCCAGCGCGGCGATCAGCGCGGTGCGGATGGCCGCGACGTTGCCGTGCCCGCCCTGCTCCGCCACGAACCGCCCGCCGGGCTTCAGCGCCCGCGCCACGCCGGCGACCACGTCGTCCGGCCGGGTCATCCAATGGAGCGCGGCGTTGGAGAAGACGGCGTCGAACTCCGCCTCGAAGGGCAGCGCATGGCCGTCGCCTTCTTGCGCGTCGAGCCCCCGCGCCACGGCGCCTGCGACCATGTCGGCCGAGGCGTCGACGCCCGTCACGCTGGCCCCCGCCGCCGCCAAGGCTTCCGTCAGCGCGCCGTCGCCGCAGCCCAGGTCCAGGATCCGCTCCCCCGGCCGCGGGTCCAGCAGCGCCACGACCGGCGCGCCCAGGTCCGACACGAAGCGCGCCGCCTCGTCATAGGCCCGCGCCGACCAGGCGTCCTCGCCCGACGCGGCGGTCATGGCCGCCCGCCGGTCATTCGCCGCGGCCGGAGATGGCGGCCCCGACCAGATCCAAAAGGTTCACCGAGCCTTGGGTGAACATCACCTGATCCCCGTCCGCCAGGTAAAGATCCGAGCCCCCCGGCGTGATCGAGACGTAGGATCCGCCCAGCAGCCCCTCCGACAGGATCGCCGCGTCCGAGTCGTCCGGCAGCCGGACCGAGGCGTCGATCTCCAGCCGCGCGACGGCGCGGTAGGTGTCGGGGTCGAGCTCCAGCGCGCGGACGGCCCCGACCTTGACCCCGGCGATGCGCACGTCGCCGCCGACGCTGACCCCTTCGGCCTTCCGGAAGGCCGCCGTCAGAACATAGCTGTCCTCCCCCGAAGACAGCGCGATGTCCGCCGTCTGCGCGGCATAGACGAGAAACCCCGCCGCCGCCGCGAGGACGACGGCGCCGATGGCGGTTTCGGCGGCGTTGCTGGCCATGCGTTCAGTCCCGTTCCCAATCCGTCTCGGCGCCCATCCCCAGGCCGCCGCCCGACAAACCGTCATCTAGCGTCTCGCGCGGCCGATTGCACGGGGGGCGGTCTCGACGAAGCGCCGGCGGAAGCGCGACGCGCCGTCCTCGCCGGCGATCGCGGATCACTCCGGCTGCCAAGCCTCGTAGTCGCCGGTGGCGCGCGGGCGCGTCTCCGGCGTCAGCACCGAGCCCGGCGGACGATAGGCGCCGTCGGTGCCCGTCAGGTTGGGCTTGTGGTCCTTCTCCCACGTTTTGCGCGGCAGAGGCTTTTCCGACGGCGGCTCGTCCCAGGTGTGGTGCAGCCAGCCATGCCAGTCGGGCGAGATCTTGGAGGCGTCGACGACGCCCTTATAGAGCACCCAGCGCCGATCGCCCTGCTTGGAGCGGTAGAACTGGTTCCCCATCTCGTCCTCGCCGACCTTGACGCCGTTCTTGGTCACGTCGAGCCGGGTGATGAACGTCGCGCCGTTCCACCAGGTCAGGACGTTCCTGAGGGTCTCGAGCAGCTTTTCCATGCGTCCCGCGCTCCAAAGAAGCCGCATGCGTCATACCACGCCGCGGCCCCCGGTCCAGCGTCCGCGGCGCCGCGGAGAGGGGGACTTTTCAGGGGGCGCGGGGCCGCGGCGGCCTTCCAACCGGCGAGGACCCGCCGAGCCGCCGAGCCCTCGTCGTCATCAAGACTTTTCAGAGCGCCTGGCGAATCATACAGTTTAGTTGCCGCAGTGGGATGGCCTGGAAGCATGAACGAGCACGAGTCGATGAGGCCGCAGGACGGATCGGCGTCGCCCCCCTTCTTGTCAGGCGGGGGAGCCATGGGACGTCTGCTGCGGGAAAAGGACTGGTCGCGGCACGGCCTCGGGCCCCCGTCCGACCGGCCGACGACGCTCAAGCTGATGACGCGGGTGATGCTGGGCAGCGAGCAGCCGGTCGAGATCCTCTGGGGCGACGACCTCCATTGCCTCTACAACGACGCCTTCCAGCAGCTGTTCGATCTGGGACGGGGCCTCGACGACGTCGGGCAGCCCGCGCGCCTTCTGTGGGCCGACGCGTGGGAGACCGTCGGCGACAAGCTCGAAGGAGTGATGCGGGACGGAGAAGCGCATGTCGCGGAGAGCGCCCTGGTCCCATTGGACGTCGACGGCGTTCGGCAGGACCGATACTGGACGTACAGCTACAGCCCGATCCATCTGGACGAGGATCCGCCGTCGATCGGCGGCATCTTCGTCACCTGTCAGGATCGAACCGCCTCCGTGATGGCCGGCAAGGCCGAAACCGCGGCGAAGGAGAAGGCGCAGAGCGCGCTGCTCGAGACGCATCACCGCGTCAAGAACAACTTGGCGGTGCTCCAAGCGATGGTCCGCGCCGAGGTTCGCAAAAGCCGCAGCGACGACAAGACGCTGCATAACGCGCTGGCTCGGCTGAGCGGTCGGATCGACGGCGTGCTGCGGCTCTACGAGGCGATGCTGTCGCAATCGCAGGACGACGCCGTCGATGCCAGCCGCTACACTGAGCGGCTGGCGCACGACGTTCACGGCGTGATGTCGTCTGAGGACAAGATCATCGATCTGCATCTGGATTGCGAGCCGGTGGAGATGCCGTTCGACGTCGTCGTGCAGCTCGGCGTCATCCTCGTGGAACTGCTCACCAACGCGCACAAGCACGCCTTCGTCGGCCACGCGACCGGCGCCATCCATGTCGAGCTGTGGCGATCGGGAGACGAGACGCATCTGGTCGTCCGCGATCGGCGCGGCGAACGCGGCATGGACGAGCCCAGGCCCGAAAAGAGCACCGGCATCGGCCGGATGGTGCTCGACGCCGCGGTGCGGCAGTTGTCCGGCGAATCGACCACGTCGGACGACGAGGACGGACGAACGGTGACCGTCGGCTTCCGCAGCTGATCGGCGGAGAGGCCGACGCCGCGCTATGTCCGGAGGGCGAGCGTTTCGGCGCGCCGGGGTCTCCTCCGGCGAACGCCGCCCCGGTCCGGCCCGGGCCTCCAGGCGCGCGCCGCCCGCGCGCTCCGGAGCCGCCGCCCCCGCGCTCCCTCCGACCGCGCCCTTGCCACCCGTCGTGCCGCAAGGGCACGCTCGCCCCGCGACGATGGCAGGGGAGGGACGAGGCATGAGCGAAACGACCGACGGCACGGTCTTCATCGGCGGCGGCGGGACGCACGGCGGCGCGCCGGTGCGCCTGAACCTCAAGCGCATCAACCGCCACGGCCTGATCGCCGGCGCCACCGGGACCGGCAAGACCGTCACGCTCCAGATCCTCGCCGAGAATTTTTCCAATGCCGGCGTGCCGGTCTTCATGGCGGACGTGAAGGGCGATCTCACCGGCCTCTGCATGCCCGGCTCCCATGAGCACAAGGCCCATGACGCGCTGATCTCGCGCGCCGAAAAAATCGGGTTCGACGACTACGGCTATGAAGCTCTGCCCGTCGCGTTCTGGGACATGTTCGGGGAGGAGGGGCACCCGGTCCGCGCCACCGTGTCGGAGATGGGCCCGATGCTGCTGGCCCGCCTTCTGGACCTCAATGACGTGCAGGAGGGGGTCCTGCACGTGGTCTTCAAGCTGGCCGACGAAGAGGGCCTGCTGCTGATCGACTTCAAGGACCTGCGGGCGCTGCTGACCGAGGTCTCGGACCGCGCCTCGGAGATGTCGGCCCGCTATGGCCTGGTGTCCAAGGCCTCCGTCGCAGCGATCCAGCGCAAGCTTCTGATGCTGGAGACGGAGGGCGCCGACGCCTTCTTCGGCGAGCCGGCGCTCAAGCTCGAGGACATGATCGCCACGGACGGCGGGCGCGGAAAGGTCAACGTGCTGGCGGCACGGCGGCTGATGAACTCGCCGCGCCTTTACGCGACGTTCCTGCTGTGGCTGCTCTCGGAGCTGTTCGAGACGCTCCCCGAGGTCGGCGATCCCGACAAGCCGGTCTTCGTCTTCTTCTTCGACGAGGCTCATCTGCTGTTCGACCGCGCCCCGCGCCCCCTGATCGACACGGTGGAGCGGGTGGCTCGCCTCATCCGCTCCAAGGGGGTCGGCGTCTACTTCGTCACGCAAAGCCCCTCGGACGTGCCCGAGGACATCCTGGGCCAGCTCGGCAACCGCGTGCAGCACGCCCTGCGCAGCTACACGCCGAAGGACGCCAAGGCGGTGAAGGCCGCGGCGCAGAGCTTCCGCCCCAACCCCGCCTTCGACGCCGCGGACGCGATCCCGAACCTGGGCATCGGCGAGGCGCTGGTCTCGGTCCTCGATCCCAAAGGCGCGCCCACGCCGGTCGAACGCACCCTGATCCGCCCCCCCTCCTCCCGCCTCGGCCCCGCCGACGCGGAAGAAGTGCGCCGCCTCATCGCCGCCGACCCCCTGCACCGCATCTACGCCGAGACCCTCGACCGCGAGAGCGCCTTCGAGATGCTCGAGACCCGCGCCCAAGCGAGCGCCGAGGCGCCCGAGCCGCCGGCCGAGCGCGCCCAGCCCGAACCCTCGCGCATGCCCAAGGTCACCAAGAATTCGAAGGCCCGCGCCAAAGCCCCGCCGCCGCAGCCCTCCATGGCCAACGAGCTGCTCGGAGCCGCCGCCTCCGCCACCGTCTCCATGCTCAAGAGCCGCCAAGGCCGCGCCATGGTCCGCGGCCTCCTCGGCGGCCTCTTCAAGGGCCGCTGAGCGCGCGTAGTGATCGACCACCTCTCCATCGCCGTGCCTGACCTCGACGCCGCCGGGCGCTTCTAGGACGTCGTCCTCGCGCCGCTCGGCCTGACGCGCCTGGCGGACCGCCCGCGGACCATCGGCTACGGCCGAAAATACCCCGCGTTCTGGCTCAGCCTTCGCGAAGGCGTCGCCCCACCCTCCGACGGCGCCCATGTCGCGCTGCGGGTCCGCGATCCCGCCGGCGTCGACGCCTTCCACGCCGCCGCTCTCGCCCACGGCGGCCGCTGCGAGGGGCCCCCGGGCCCGCGCCAGGCTCACGTCACCCCCTATCACGGGGCCTTCGTGTTCGACCCGTGGGGCAACAAGATCGAGGCGGTCAGCTTCCCGCCGGCGGACTGAGCCCCCCTTCGCATCCGCTCCGCATCCGTGCATAACGCGCGCGACCGAACAGCCCGCGCCAAGGAGCCCGTGATGTCCTCCGCCATGCCCGCCCCCCTCCCCGAAGTCGCTCTCAACACCTGGGAGGAGCAGCGCGACCCGATGATGAAGCCCACGGGCTTCCGCGAATACGACGCCCGCTGGCGCTTCCCCGAGGAGATCAATCTCGCCGGCGTGCAGGCCCTGGGCCTCGGCCTCGGCACCCAGATGCACGAGGAGGGCGTCGCACCGCGCATCGCCGTGGGCGCCGATTACCGGGCCTATTCGCCGGCCATCAAGAACGCCCTCTCCCTGGGCCTGATGCAGGCGGGGATCGAAGTGCTGGAGATCGGCCCCGCCATCACCCCCATGGCCTATTTCGCGCAGTTCCACCTCGACTGCGCCGTCGCCATGGTCACCGCCTCCCACAACCCCAACGGCTGGACCGGCGTGAAAATGGGGTTTCATCGCCCCCTCACCCACGGCCCGGCGGAGATGGGTCGCCTGCGCGACATCGTCCTCCAGGGCGAAGGCGTCGCCCGCGACGGCGGCAAGCTGATCCGCGTGGACGGCGTCTTCGACGCCTATCTCGACGACCTCTGCGGCGACTTCCGCATGACCCGCCCCCTCAAGGTCGTCTGCGCCACCGGCAACGGCACCGCCTCCGCCTTCGCGCCGAAGGTGCTGGAGCGGATCGGGGTGGAGGTCGTGCCCTCCCACAACGAACTCGACCATTCGTTCCCCAACTACAACCCCAACCCCGAGGCGATGGAGATGCTCCACGACATGGCCGCCTCCCTGAAAGCCTCGGGCGCCGACATCGCGCTTGGCTTCGACGGCGACGGCGACCGCTGCGGCGTGGTCGATGACGAAGGGGA
>JBCCPD010000035.1:0-16095 GCA_039025075.1 Pseudomonadota bacterium
AGCCGGCCCCCCTCGGGGCCTTAAGACATCGTAAACCAATCCTGCCCGATCCTGGCGGCCCGAGCCCCTGCGACGAAGGCGCCCCATGCGCATCCCCCTCGCCGCCGTCCTCCTCCTGACCGCCTGCCAGACCCAAAGCCTGCGCTTCTCCGCGGCCGAACCGCGGATCGCCACGGTCGAAGGCTGGCGCATCGCCGTCTACGAGACCGAGGACGAGGTGCAGGCCATCCGCCTCAACTTCGTCTCCGGCGCCTCGCGGGCGGAGATGATGGCCTTCGGACAGCGCGCCATCCGCCAGGTCACCGGCTGCCGGATCCGCGCCCGCACCGCCGCCTTCAACCCCTCCGTGATGTCGGGCCGCAAAGACTGCTCCGACCCCCGTGAAATCGCGATGGAGTCACAGCGCCGTCACGCCGAATCGGCGAAACCTTCCCGCACCGACACACGCAACCAAGGGCCACCGCCATGATCACCGCGAAGATCGACGCCTTCCTCCGCTCCTTCGGCCAGCATCTGGCGGCGGCGACGGTGGTGGCGCTCATGGTCGGCGGCCCGGCTTTGGTGGAGGCGGCGGAGGGGGCGCTGCTCTCCGCCGGCCCGTTGACCGTCGCCGCGCTCGACGGTCTGGCCTCGGCCGCGCCCGGACCGGACCGCGGCCTCGCCCCGTGGGCGCGATGAGCGTCGCGCCCGGCCCCGTTAACCCGCGCGCCGGCGTCCGCACGGCGCGGTGCACGACGTCGTCACGCCGGCGGGACATCCGCGGGACGCGCGCGGGACCCGAGGCGCAGGATCGGTGCACGCCCCGTGCACGGGACGTGCACGCCCGGCGCACCTTAGGCGCGGTTGAAATTCGGTTGATCCATGCTCTCGGCGCATGGCTCGCCGGGACGCGCGCGCGGTCCTCGCGCCGCGCAACACGCCTCCCTGAAACGCGAAACGGCCTCGCGATGAGTCGCAAGGCCGCTTCGCAGGTCTTCGGATGTCGGCGTCAGGCCGCTTCGCGCGGCTCCTCCTCCTCGTCGCGCTCGCCCCGCAGGGCGACCGAGGTGCGGATGCCGCGGCCGACGAACTCCATCAGGCCCTTGACGGTGCGCTCATTGGGGTCGATCCCGGCGCAGGTCAGCACTTCGCGGCCGTCCTTGGACCGCGCCCAACGGGCGATATTCTCAACTCCTGATCCGTTTTTCCGTTGCTCCATCACCGCATCATCGAGGGCTGCGAGTACAACCGCGGAGAAAAGCTTCCTCGCGCGGGCGCCCTGATCATTGGTGAAAGAGGTCATGTCGGACGCGTCGAACATTCGCGTCAGCTCCTCTTCCGAGTCGTTAGGGATTGGCTAACGCGGAATATGCCGTCACAAAAACTCCAAGGTAGTGGCTGACGCGCAAGTCAGCCATGCATGCCACGCATGCCTCGCCCTCCGCCGCCCGAATTTCGCCCGAATCCCCACCGCGCGTTCATCTTAAGCACCTGAGCCAAATGTGTTTTTCCAAGGTCCCGCGCAACACGCTGCGTCGGCGTCCCCGCTCGGATGATTTTCCGCAATGTGCAAAAGATAGGCGCCTCAGGCCCGCGCTTGCCTCGCCGCGAGCCGCCGCGTGGCCGTCCCGACCCCCTCGACCCTCCGCGACGCTCTCCCAATGAAACCAATGATCTGCGGCCGGCCCGCGCCTTCGCCAGGCTCGGTCGGCGCTTGCCCGCCGCCCCAGGCGAAGCGAAGATGCGGCCTTGCCGCACAGGACCGCCCATGCCCCGCTCCATCCTCGACACGGCCGAAAACGTCCCCGCGCCGCCTCTCGCCCCTCGGCGGCAACCGCAGACGACCCTTCAAGAACGCTGCGATCCGGCCCTCGTCGACGGGCCCGAGAAAACCAAGGCCCACGCAAAGGCGGTCACGACGAACCACGCCTCCCGAGGGGCGCTCGCCCTCAGCTCCGCCGCGACGCCACGCTCAAAGCGCGCGCGCTGCAAGGCCGACGCGACCTCGACGAAGTCCGCTCTCAGCCCGGAGCCGCCGGCCCGGTCGGGCTCCGAAGCAAGATGCCGACGAGGCCGCGCGTCATGAATCCCAAGGCCGACGCCCGCGCTCGGTGGAGCTGGATGATCTTCGACTGGGCCGCTCAACCTTGGAACACGCTGGTCATCACGTTCATCTTCGGGCCCTATTTCGTCTCGACCGTCGCGCCCGACCCGGTGACCGGCCAGACGATATGGGCCTGGGCGACCGGCGCGGCGGGCCTCGCCATCGCCCTCGCCGCTCCGGTTCTGGGGGCCGCCGCCGACGCCACAGGGCCGCGCAAGCCATGGATCGCCGCTTTCGGCGTCTTCTACGTCGCCGGGGCCCTGGGCCTTTGGTGGGCGGCGCCCAACGCCGGCGCCGTCCCGATCGCCGTCGCCGCCTTCATCGTCGGGCTGATCGGCTCCGAATTCGCGGCCGTCTTCGCCAACGCGATGCTGCCGGATTTGGTGGAGCGCGAAGGGATGGGCCGCCTCTCGGGCAACGGCTGGGCGATGGGCTACGCCGGCGGCGTCGCGTCGCTGATCATCATGCTCGCCCTCTTCGCCGAGAACGCGCAGGGCACGACCTTGATCGGCATCGCGCCGATCCTCGGCCTCGACGCCGCGGCGCGGGAGGGGACGCGCTTCGTCGGCCCGGTCACCGCGGCGTGGTTCGTGGTCTTCGCCGCGCCGCTCTTCCTCTACGTCCCCGACGCACCGCGCCGCGGGTCGGCGCGCGGCGCCGTGGCCCGAGGCCTGGCGGAGCTGCGCGGTTCCCTCGGCGACATGCGCCAACGGCCCAGCCTGTCGTGGTTCCTCGGCGCGTCGATGATCTATCGGGACGGTCTGAACGGATTCTACGCCTTCGGCGGCATCTATGCGGCCGGAGTTCTGGGATGGTCGATCGTCCAGATCGGCGTCTTCGGCATCCTCGCGGCCGCGATCGGCGCCCTCGGGGCCTGGATCGGCGGCAGGGCGGACGATGCGTTCGGACCCAAGCGGGTCGTCGCCGCCTGCCTCTGGGGGCTCGCCGCGGCGTCCCTTCTGGGCGTGTCTGTCAGCCGAGAGGCCGTGCTTTTTCTGGTTCCCGTCGCCGCGGACAGCGCTCTGCCCGACATCGGCTTCTACATCGCCGGCGCGCTCGTCGGGGCCTTCGGCGGCTCGCTCCAAGCCTCGTCCCGCACGCTTCTGGTGCGCCAGGCGGACGAGGCGCGCATGACCGCCGCCTTCGGTCTTTACGCGTTGGCAGGGAAAGCGACGGCATTCCTGGCGCCGCTGCTGATCGCCGCCGCCACCGCGCTGAGCGGCAGCCAGCAATGGGGCGTCGCGCCGATCATCGCCCTGTTCCTGCTGGGGCTGGCGGCGCTGATCCCGGTCTCGCCCGAAGGCGACGCCGCAATGGAAAGGAGCGCGGCATGATCCGGCTCGCGACGCTGCTGATCCTCGCGCTCGGGGCCCCGGCCGCCGCGGCGCCTTTGGCCATAACCCTCTTCGGCGCGCAGACCGAGGGCTCGGCGCAGCCGACCGCGCCGCTAGGCGCCTACGCCGCGGGCTGCATCGCCGGCGCCGTGCGCATAGACGAGACGGCTCCGGGCTGGCAGGCCATCCGCCTCAGCCGCAACCGCAACTGGGGCCATCCGTCGATCAAGGAGGTGCTGACCCGAGTCTCTGCCGCCGCCCAGGCCGCCGGCACGCCGCGCCTTCTCGTCGGGGATGTCGGCCAGCCGCGCGGCGGGCCCGTTCCGGGCCATGCCAGCCATCAGACCGGGCTGGACGTGGACATCTGGTTTCGTCCGGGACCCCGGATCCCCCTCTCCGTTCAGGAACGGGAAGGGCTGAGCGCCTGGTCCGTCGTCTCCGCCGACCGCCAAGACGTGAACGAACGCTGGACCGAGGCCCATGCCGCCGCTCTCGAGGCTGCGGCCGAGGACCCGCAGGTCTCGCGCATCTTCGTCAACGCCGCCATCAAGCGCCGCCTGTGCCGAACCGCCCCCGCGCCGCGCCCGTGGCTGCGCAAGGTCCGCGCCTGGTGGGGGCACGACTCCCACTTCCATGTGCGGCTCAACTGCCCCGCGGACGCTCCGGGCTGCACGCCTCAGGGCCCGCCGCCGCCGGGCGAGGGGTGCGGCGCCGCGCTCGACTGGTGGTTCACGGACGAGGCGTTGAACCCCGCGCCCGCCACGGGACCTCGCCGCCGCGACGTGATGACCCTGGCGGATCTGCCGACCGCTTGCCGAGCGGTGCTGGATGCCGACTGAACGGCGCCTCTCCGCGGCCGCGGCGGGCCCGGTCCGGTCGCCCAGAAAGGCGCTTCTTTCGGCCGCGCTCCTGTCGACCGCGCTGGCGTCCACCGCGCTCGCCGCGAGCCTGCCGAACGCTCGGCCCGCCGACATCGACATGCCGGAGGACATCTCGCTCGACCTCATCGGCGCGTTGGAGCTGCGCGGCGGCCCGAGGGGTTTCGGCGGCCTCTCCGCCATCGAGGCCTCGTCCGACGGCATCCGCTTCCTGGCGATCTCGGACCAAGGCTTCAGCCTTTCCGGCCGCCTGCGGCGCCGCGCCGACGGGGGACTGCGAGACATCGTCGACGTCGCCCTCGGCCCGCTGATGCGCAACGGCGCGCCGTCGAGCTGGACCTACGCCGACGCCGAAGGCCTCGCCGCCTACGACCCGGACCTGCGCGGACCCGTCGCCGTCAGCTTCGAGCGCTCGCACCGCATCGGCGTCTTCGCCGCCCCCGACGCCGACGAGGCGCGCCTCGGCGAGCGTTCGCCGACGTCGGAGGCGAGCGACGGCGACGGCCCCTGGCACGTCAATGTCGGGCTCGAGGCGCTGGCCCTGCTGCCCGACGGCCGGCTTCTGGCGATCCGCGACGCGGAAGGCTACGCCGCGCCGGCCTATTTGGTGACCCCCGACGGCGCCGCCGCGCGGATCGATTTCCCCAAGCTCGGCCCCTACACCCCCGCCGGCGCCGACATGGCGCCCGACGGCCGTCTCTACGTGGTGGCCCGCCGCTTCACGACCTTGGGAGGCTTCGCCGCGGCGGTATGGAGCTACGCGGTCGACGGCGATCGCATCCACGACCCCAAGGTGTTGGCGGAGTTCCCCGCCTCGACCCGCATCGACAATGCGGAGGGGCTCGCGGCCTGGCAGGACGCGCTCGGCCGCACCCGGCTGCTGATCGTCACCGACGACAACCGCAACCTGCTCCAGCGCACGCTGCTTCTGGATTTCGTCGTGAGCCGATGAGCGCCGCCGGCACCCGTCGAAGGCGTGTAGACGCGAAACGCGCCCCGGGCCGGGCCCGAGGCGCGTTCGAAACGGCGGTCGGTCGCAAGATCAAGCCGCAGCGGCGGCCTTCTCGATCTCGCGCTTCACCTTCAGCGCCCGCGGCGACAGCTCAGCGTCCTTCGCCTTGGCCAGAAACGCGTCGAGCCCGCCGCGGTGGTCCACGGTCCGCAACGCGGCCGAGCACACCCGCAGACGCACGCCGCGCCCTAGAGTCTCCGACATCAGCGTCACGGCATTGAGGTTCGGCAGGAACCGCCGACGGGTCTTGATGTTGGAGTGGCTCACGCGGTTTCCGGTCAGGACGCCCTTGCCGGTGAGTTCGCAGCGACGGGACATCTCAGGGTCCTCCGCGGATGAAGCATTGCATGGCGGGCGCGCGCATCGCGCAGCCCCGATCTCGAAGCGCGGTTGATAGGGCCGAGGCGCGCGGGCGTCAACCGCGCCGCGCTTTCTCCCGCGTATCGCGCGAGCCGCGGCGGGCCGTGCTAACCGTTGCGTCCTCGATGCGCCGCCAAAGCCAGCATCGCCGCAGCAGGGGGGGCGAGGTCGCCGCGCTCAACCTTCTCCACCAAGTCCGGCCACAGCGCCGCCACGGCCGGGTCGGCCCTGAAGCCCGCCAGCAGAGTCCCCTCCGTCTCAGCCTTCAGCCAGGCCACCGCCTGGCCGCGCCGCCGCGCCTCATGCGCGCCGGTCTCGCGCCGAAAGGCGTCCAGAGCCTGCATCTCGGCCCAAGCTTCCTCCAGCCCGTCCTCGCGAAGCGCCGACACCGCCAGCGCCTTGGGAAAGTCAGGCGGATCGCCCGGCCGCCGGCGCAGCAGGCGCAGCGCGCCCGCATAGTCCGCCTGCGTGCGCCGCGCCGCCGCCGCCAGGTCTCCGTCCGCCTTGTTGACCAAGATCATGTCGCAGATCTCCATGATCCCGCGCTTGACGCCCTGCAGCTCGTCGCCCCCCGCCGGCGCCAGCAGCAGCAGGAACAGGTCCGTCATCTCGGCCACCATGGTCTCGGACTGGCCGACGCCGACCGTCTCCACGATCACCAGGTCGAAGCCCGCCGCCTCGCACAGCACGATCGCCTCGCGCGTGCGCCGCGCCACGCCGCCCAGCGCCGCCTGGCTCGGCGAAGGCCGGATGAACGCCCCAGGGTGCCGCGCGAGCCGGTCCATCCGCGTCTTGTCGCCCAGAATCGAACCGCCGGTCCGGGCCGAAGACGGATCGACCGCCAAGACCGCCACGCGCCTCCCCGCATCGGCCAGCGACATGCCGAAGCTCTCGATGAAGGTCGACTTTCCGACGCCCGGCGTGCCGGACAATCCAACGCGCATGGCGTCCCTGGGCGCCGGACCCAGCCGGGCGATCAACGCATCCGCCGCCTCGCGATGATCTGCGCGCGTGCTCTCCACCAGCGTGATCGCCTGCGCCAGGGCACGCCGGTCGCCCTCCAGCAACCGCGCGGCCAAAGCCTCGACCGAGCGCCCCGAGCCGTCCTCGCCCCTGTTCCGCCGCGGCCCGCGCGTTTCGGCGGCCATGCCGTCCTCCCGCCCTTCTTTCGCCTCACAGGGGTCGTCCAAGCCCCGACGGATCGTCATATGACGACCATGGGCAGGCGGAAAGGGCGGACGATGACGAGGCTCCAAGGACGCATGGCGGCGATCCTGCTGGGACTGGCCCTGCCGCTGCAGGCCCCCGCCGACCCGGAGCGGAGGGTGACCTTCGAGCTGGAGTTCGCGGGCATCGCCGCCGGCGTCGTCGAGGTCGAAATCGCGCGCGACGGCGACCGCTATTCCGCCACGGCCCGCGGCCGCCCCTCCGACTGGCTCGACGGACTCTACTCCGCTCGCCTCACAGCCGAAGGCGAGGGAAGAGCCGACCCCAGCCCCCGCCCCGACCGCTTCGCCACCAACCTGCGCTTCGGCGACGACGCCCAGCAGGTCGAGGTCGCCTGGAACGCCGACGGCGCCCCTTCGCGCGTCGAGGCCACCCCCGCTTTCCGCCCAAAGCCGTGGCAGATCGACCCGGCCGAGCAGGGCGGAACCGCCGACCCCCTCTCCCTCGCCGTGCGCCTCCTCGAGGGCCGCGCGCCCGAGGCGCTCTGCGACGAAACCGAGGACATCTTCGACGGCCGCCGCCGCTCCCGCGTCCGACTGGGCGAGGCGTCGCCGTTCAAGGGCGGCTGGCGCTGCCTCGGCGATTGGCGCCGCGTCGCCGGCTACTCGCCCGAGTCGATGGAGGCCGAGCCGACGGAGATCCGCGCCTACTTCGTGCCCTTCGCCGACGGCCTCGCCCATCTCAGCAAGCTCGAGGTCATCACCCGCTGGGGCACCGGCATCGCCCGCCGCGCGCCCTGACGCCGCTTGGCGCACCCCGCGCGGGCCGGCTACACCCCGCGCCATGCCCCGCGCGCTCCCCTCCCTCGGCCTGCCGGTCGAAGCGGTCCTGCCGGACCTCCGCGCCGCCCTGCGCGACGGTCCCAACGCCGTCCTCGTCGCCCCGCCCGGCGCCGGCAAGACCACCCTCGCGCCGCTGGCCCTGCTGGACGAGCCCTGGGCCCAGGCCGGCCGCCTGATCCTCCTCGAACCCCGCCGCGTCGCCGCCCGCGCGGCGGCGGAGCGCCTCGCCGACCTCCTCGGCGAGCCCCTCGGCGCCTCCATCGGCCTGCGCATGCGCGGCGAAAGCCGACCCGGGACGCGCATCGAGGTCGTCACCGACGGCGTCCTCTCCCGCATGCTCATGGAGGACCCGGAGCTCAAAGGCGTCTTTGCCCTCCTCTTCGATGAGATCCACGAGCGCGCCCTCCAAACCGACTTCGCCCTCGCCCTCGCGCTGGAAATCCAGGGCGCGCTCCGCGACGACCTCCGCCTGCTCGCCATGTCCGCCACCCTCGAAACCGAGCGCCTCTCCGCCCATCTCTCCGCCCCCGTCATTCGCTCCGACGGCCGCATGCACCCGGTCGAGACCCGCTGGCTCGACCGCCCCTGGCGCTCCCCCCGCGGCCGGGAGCGCCTCGAAGACGCCGTCGCCGACCGCATCGCCGACCTCGCCGGGGCCGAACCCGGCTCCGTCCTCGCCTTCCTCCCCGGCGTCGGAGAGATCCGACGCGCCGCCGCACGCCTCTCGGGCCGCCTCCCCGCCGATATGGACCTCCTGGAACTCCACGGCGGCCTCCCGCTCAAGGCCCAGCGCGCCGCCATCGCGCCCTCGCCCGCGGGCCGCCGCAAATGCGTCCTCGCCACCTCCATCGCCGAGACCTCGCTGACCATCGAGGGCGTGCGCGTGGTCCTCGACGCCGGCCGCGCCCGCCGCGCCCGGCTCGATTCGGCCTCCGGCATGGCCCGCCTCGTCACCGAGCCCGTCAGCCGCGCCGAGGCCGAACAGCGCCGCGGCCGCGCCGGCCGCCTCGAACCCGGCGTCTGCGCCCGCCTCTGGACCCGCGGCGAAGAAGGCGCCCTCCCCGCCCATCCTCCGCCCGAGGTCCTGACGGCGGACCTGACCGCCCTCGCCCTCGATCTCGCCTTGTGGGGCGCCGAAACCCTGCCGTTCCTCGACCCCCCGCCCGAGGCCGCCCTCGCCGAGGCCCGCGCTCTCCTCCGCGACCTCGAAGCCCTCGACGCCGAGAACCGGCCCACCGCCCACGGCCGACGCATGGCGGCGCTGCCGGCCCATCCACGCCTCGCCCACATGGTCCTGCGCGCCGCCGAAGACGGCGAGGACCCGTCCCTCGCCTGCCAAACCGCCGCCCTCCTGGAAGAACGCGATCCCCTCCCCCTCGGCGCCCCGGCCGACTTCGCGCTGCGCCTCGAAGCCCTGCGCGAGCCCGCCCGCTACGCCCGAGAACGCGGCGCCCTCGATCGCGCCCGCCTCGCCCCGATCCAAGACGCCGCCCGCCGCCTCTCCGCCGCCCTCGCCCGCGCCACCGGGGAGCGCGCCGCGAAACCTGCGGCCTCCCCCGCCGACCCCGCCGCCATCGCCCGCCTCCTCGCCCGCGCCTACCCGGACCGCATCGCCCTCAAGCGTCCCGAACGCCCCGGCCGCCCGCCGGGCGAGCCCCCCCGCTACCTCCTCTCAGGCGGCAAAGGCGCATACCTCCGGGCCGAGGACCCCTTGGGCGCCCCCCGGCTCCTCGCCGTCGCCGAAACCGACGGAGACCCGCGCGAAGCGAAGATCCGCCGCGCCGCTCCTCTCGCCCAATCGGACGTCGAAGACCTCTTCCCAGACGCCATCGAGACCGTCGAGCTCTGCGAATGGTCCTCCCGCGACCGTGCCGTCCGCGCCCGTCGCCAACGCCGCCTCGGCGCCCTCGCGCTCGACGACAAGCCCTGGAAGGACGCCCCGCCACAGGCCGTCGCCGCCGCCCTCGCCGACGGCGTCCGCGACCTGGGCCTCTCCGCCCTCCCCTGGACCGACGCCGCGCGCCGCCTGCGCGCCCGCGTCGCCTTCGCCCGCGACGCAGGCGTGCCAGGCCTGCCCGACCTCTCGGACGACGCCCTCGCCGAAACTCTTGATGACTGGCTGACCCCCCACCTCGCCGGTCTCCGCACCGCCGGGGCCCTGAAGCGCCTCGACCTGACCGCCGCCCTCGAAGCCGCCCTCGACTGGCCCGCCCGCCAAGCCCTCGACCAGGCCGCCCCGTCCCACTGGACCGCGCCCACAGGCACGAAAGCTCCCGTCGACTACGGCCGAGACCCTCCAGCGATGCAGATCCGCATCCAAGAAGTCTTCGGCCTCGACGTCCACCCGACCCTCGCCGGCCGCCCCCTGCTGGTGGACCTGCTCAGCCCCGCGCGCCGCCCCGCCGCCACCACCCAGGACCTGCCGGCCTTCTGGCGCGCGGGATATCTCGACCTGCGCAAAGACCTGCGCGGACGCTATTCCAAGCACCCCTGGCCAGACCGTCCGTGGGAGGCGGAGCCGACCACTCGCGCCAGCCGCCCCAAACGGTGAGGCGCACCGCCTAGCGGCGACCCGAATGCCCGAAGCGCCGCGCGCGCAGCAGCTGCGGCTGCGGCGTCGCCGGGCGTGCGATGACGAGGATAGCCGCCGACATCAAGATCACGATCGCCAGCAGGATGGCGATCGGCAACCGGTCGTCGAAAGAGTCGAGAACCGGAGCGCCCGCCTCCGTCTCGACCGGCCGAACCTCGCGCGTCTGGATCTGGACCGCCGCCTCCGGCTCGGGCGGCGGCATGACCGTGGCGCCCGCCACCAATCCAGTGATCAGAGCGTCGCGCATGCCGAAGCGGGAGGTTTCGGCGACGTTTTCAGGCACGTTGCGCAGCACTTCGGCGAACACGGACGGGGAGCGGATCTCCCAAGGCAGCGGCGCGCCGCCGGTCTTGCGGTCAAGCCGCGCGGCGTTCGGTTCCGTCGGATCGGCGACGAACCGGATCGCCAGAGGCCTCGCCAGCGCCTCCATGGGCCGCGCAGGAACCGCCGGCGCTTCCTCCAGCGTCGGGTGCATCACGCCATGCAGGTCCACCAGCGCTTCGGGACGCCCGCGCACGGCCTCCCCGAACCGACGTCCCGACAGATCCGGCGCGTCGGGGTCGACGCCCGCGTTCCATGACGGGTCGAGCCTGGCCCGCTCCGGCTCAGGCCAATGGGGATCGATGGAGGTGGCGAGCGTCGGCCCGGCCGCGCCCAGCGCCAGACCCGTCGCGATCCAGCTCCAGGGCGAAAAGACGCCGGCGACGGCGCGGCCAAGCCAAAGACGATGCGCGGCCATGGAAAAACCCTCCGTAAGCCTCAACGACGATCGGCGCGCCGCGCAACCGCCCCGCGCGCCCGGGGCCTCGGCAGGATCCAAGTCGACGCCGCCGCGCGCCGGGCTCCGGTCCGCTCGGCGGAGCCGCCCGAGAGTCGACCGGATCAGCCCAACCCGACGCGCCCCAGTTCCAAGAACCGCCGTCGACGGGCCATGCGCCGCTCCTCCGGCGTCATCGCGGTCAGCTCCTCCAGCATGTCGGCGACCACCTCGCCCACCCGCTGGATCGCCGCGGCGGGATCGCGCTGCGCGCCGCCGACCGGCTCCGCCACGATGCGGTCCGCCACGCCCAGACGCGCCAGATCCTGCGCCGTCAGGCGCAGCGCGTCCGCAGCCTCCCGCATCTTCTCGGCGTCCTTCCACAGGATCGAGGCGCAGCCCTCGGGCGAGATCACCGAATAGACCGAATGCTCCAGCATCGCCACGCGGTCCGCCGTGGCGAAGGCCACGGCCCCGCCCGATCCGCCTTCGCCGATGATGACCGACAGCAGGGGCGCCCCGATCCGCAGGCATTTCTCCGTGGCCCGCGCGATGGCTTCGGACTGGCCTCGCTCCTCGGCGCCTTTGCCGGGATAGGCCCCAGGCGTGTCCACCAAGGTGATCACCGGCATGTCGAACCGATCCGCCAGCTCCATCAGCCGCGCCGCCTTGCGATAGCCCTCGGGCCGCGCCATGCCGAAATTACGCTTCAGCCGGGTGGCCGTGTCGCGCCCTTTCTCGTGCCCGAACACCACCACCGGCCGGTCGCGGAATCGCGCCAGGCCGCCGACCACCGCATTGTCCTCGGCGAAGCCTCGATCGCCGGCCAGGGGCGTGTACTCGTCGAACAGCGCGCCGATGTAGTCCAGCGCATGGGGCCTGTCCGGATGCCGCGCCACCTGGCACTTCCGCCAGGCCGACAGGTCCGCGTAGAGATCCCCCAGCAGATCCTTGGCCTTCAGGTCCAGCGCCCGGGCCTCGTTCTCCACGTCCATCTCGGGGTCGTCGCGGGCGAGCGCACGCAGCTCCTCCGCCTTGCCCTCGATCTCGGCCAGGCCTTTCTCGAAATCCAGATAGCTTTGCATCACCGCCCGCCTCGCCGTTCAGGCGCATCGGTTAGGCCGCGACGGCCCGCGGCGCAATGCGCGCGGCCGGCTCGGCGATGCCGGATCAGTTCCTGCGCTCGGCGACGGCGCCGCCGATGATCGAACCGGCCACCGCGCCCGCCCCGACGGCCAGCGTTCTGCCCGACCCGCTGCCGAACAGCGAGCCCACCGCGGCGCCGGTGGCCCCACCGATGATCTGCCCTTGGGTGCGCCGGTCCACGTTCGCGCAGCCGGTCAGAACCCCCAAGACAAGCAGCGCGGCGACGGCGGAGACGGAGCGTTTCATCAGGACCTCCCGGCCTCGTAGGCCTTCAATTCCTCGAGCGTGACGACGCCGTGCGGCGGCTCCCGCCCCCCGGCGTCGAAGAAGCGGATCATCCGGTCGCCCACCGCCTCGCCGAGCGAGATGCGGCCGTCGCCGCCGCGGTCGGCCTCGGCGAAATCCGCAGGGTCGGCCTCTGGCACCTCGTCGGGCGTCAGGAACCTGTCGCCGTTCGCGTCATGCTCGAAGAAGCGGGCGATCACCGCGGCGGCGTACTCATCGATGTCGAGAAAGCCGTCCCCGTTCAGATCGGCGGAGGCGAAGGCCCGCGCCAGCGCCTCGTCGGCCGCCGCGCCGGGCGCGGCGAGGCCAAGGACCGCGACGGCGGCGAGGACGGGCGCAAGTCGTCTGGCCATGAAACGGCTCCTTGCTGTCAGGCGCGTGAACCCTAAGCCGGGTGTCGATTCGCGCGCAAGCGCCGCGTGCGTCAAAGCGAGATGGGCCGCGGCGGGTCCAGAGCCGCCTCCTCCAGATTGGCGCCGGGACTCTCTCGGTCGAGCACCAGGAAATCCTGAGCGGCCAGAGTCAGCAACGGGTGGTGCCAGACGCCGCGCCCGATCTGCACCCCTTCGTCGCCGCCGCACAGAAAGGCACGCAACGGAGCCTCCGGCCCCTCGGCCACCACCGTCAGCCATGGCCGTCCGCCCAGCGGAACGAAGGCCTGACTGCCGAAAGGATGCCGCTCCAGCAACGTCGCGATCAACGGCCGCGGGCGGCCGCGGAAGATCGACAGGATCGCCGCGCCGCCCTCCAAGTGGGCGGTCGCCAGGGCGTGGTGCCGCTCCGTGAACCCCGAGTTGATCGTCGCCGCCCGAGCCGGATCGGGGCGGATCACCTCTCCGAACGGCGCGAAGCCTTCTTCGGTCAGGGGCTCGGCTTTCACAGGCTGGTCGGTCATGGCGCGGCCTCCCGAAGCGTCTTCCCACCTTGCAACGCGAGACCCCGCGGCGAAAGCGCGGACGCCGCCGCAACCCGCGGCTCCGTGAACGGCGCTTCGTGAACGGCTCCGCCTGTTTCGTGAACGTCGCTTGACCTCGCCGCGTCCTTCCGGCGCTTCTATCGTCAGGACACTCGACGGCTCTGCGTTTCGGGCCGAAACCGCGCCGGGGGAGCCGTCATGGCCGTCATCACAGTCACCAGCGGCCGCTTCGACGGCGGCGAAGGCCTCAGCCTGCGCGAGGCGATCGAGCAGGCCATGGCGACGCCCGAAGCGGACGTGATCCGCTTTTCCGCCTCGCTCGCCGGCGCCGCCTCCCAAGGCGCCCTCCAAGGCTTCGAGATGCCCGGCGGGGTGGAAATCACCGCCGCCGGCGGCGCCCTGACCATCAACGGCGACGTAGACGGCGACGGGCTGACGGACATCCTCATCGACGCCGACGAGGGCCGCCACTTCACCGTGCAGACCGGCGCGGAGCTCACCCTCCGCAATCTCGACCTCGTCAGCAGCTCGGACCGCCCGGGACGGGCGGAGGATGGCGCCCGGGGCGAGGACGGACAGTTCGCCGACGCGGTGGAGGGCAACGACGGCCAGGACGGCGTGAACGCCTTCTTCGACGAAATCCAGGACGCCGGCGACGGGCAGGAGGGCGCGGCCGGCGACATCGCCGCCGCCTCCATCCTCAATTTCGGGACCCTCACGCTCGAACGCGTCGGCTTCGGCGGCAACGGCGCCACCGGCGGTCTCGGCGGCGAAGGCGGGCGCGGCGGCTCCGGCGCCAGCGGCCAGCGCGGAACGGACGGCCTGGACGGAGAAGCGAGCGGCAAGTTCGCCGCCGAGGCCTTCGGCAGCTTCTTCTTCACCGATTTCGACTTCGACGAGAACGATCCCGGCGACCTGCCGAGCAACTTCTCCAACGGCTTCGCCACCACGCCCATCGCGGGCGGCCGCGGCGGCGAGGGGGCCGACGGCGGCCAGGGCGGCGACGGTGGGACGGGCGGCAAAGGCGGCGACGCCGGCATCGTCGTGAACGGCGAGACCGGACGGCTCGAAATGAAGGACGTCGTCTTCGGCGGCGTTCTGACCAGCGGCTGGATCGGCGAGGGCAACACCGCCTTCGGCGGCGACGGGCATCGCGGCGGCCAAGGCGGCGGCGGCGGCTCCGGCGGCAGCGGCGGCGACGGCGGCGACGGGACATTCACCTGGTTCACCTCGAACGTCGTCACGGCGATCGAGGACGACGACAACTGGCAGGCCGCCTACATCCGCAACTACGTCTCCGCCCCCGGGGGCGAGGGCGGCCTGGGCGGCAACGGCGGCGGCTCCGGCCGACCCGGCGACAGCGGCGACGGCGGCGACGCCGGGATGGTCGTCAACCTCGGCGTGCTGACCGGGGAGGCCGCCTTCACCTCCTCCAGCGGCGGGGAGGGCGGCGGCGACACCCCCTTCAACCGCGTCGAAGAGGGCGAGGGCAACCGCTTCAGCCTCGCCCTCTCCGCCTTCGCGGGCTCCGCCGGCCGCAGCGACGGCGGCCGTCAGCTGCTGGCGTCCTGGCAGGCCTGGGGCACCGCCGTCACCAAGTCCCCGAGCCTGCGCGCCGTGGACTTCAGCCTCGAAGACGACATGGAGACCAACACCCGCTACCCGCGGGACGTCTGGAGCGGCTTTGACTCGATCCTCGGCACCCCCGCGAACATCCCGTCGGACCGGGAGAAGAACTGGCCGTTCCGCGAGGACGCCGCTGAGAACCCCGGCCAGGACGGCCTGCGGCCGGAGGAGCCGGCGGAGCATGGCGAGGCCGGCGACGCCTCCCTAGGCATCGTCGGCGACGGCGCCTCGGACGCGCGCAGCGCGCCCTCTCTGGTCTACGTGCACGACATGGGCGTGCGGGACGGCGCGCTCACGTTCAACATCATCCGCGTCGGCCAGGCGGCGCAGGAGGCGACGGTAAGCTGGCGCGTCTCCGGCCCCGGCGAGAACGGCGTCTCAGCAAGCGATTTCTCGGCCGGGACGGCGCTGACCGGCTCCGTGACCTTCGACGCGGTGGCGTTGACCCCCTCGGACGATCTCGGCACGGCCCGCGGCGCCGTTTCCCGGATCGTGACGCTGAACCTGATCGAGGATGGACGCGCCGAAGGGACCGAGGGCTACCGCATCCAGCTGCAAGACCTCTCCGGCGCTGGGGCGGAACTCGGCACCGCCTCCGTGACCGGAACGGTGACCGACGCCGACGAAAGCGGATCCGGCGGGGGCGGCGGCGGCGAGACGCCGCCCCGGGCGACCAACGGCCGGGACCGGTTCTCCGGCGACGGCGGGCGGGACCGCTACGACGGCAAAGGCGGGAACGACGTGATCTCGGGCAAGGGCGGCCGAGACGTGCTCAACGGCGGAAACGGCAAGGACCGGATCGATGGCGGCCGCGGGAACGACGTGATCGACGGCGACCGCGGGAACGACCGCCTCAAGGGCGGCGCCGGCAAGGACGATTTCCGCTTCGCGCGCGGCGACGGCAAGGACGTGATCACCGACTTCCGTCTGAACCAGGACGACATCCAGATCCGCGGCGTCAAACGCTTCGCCCAGCTCGACATCGAGCATCAGGGCCGCCACGCCGTCATCGACCACGGCCGCCGCAGCGACGAGATCAAGCTTTTGCGCGTGGACGTCGACGACCTGGACGCCCGGGACTTCATCTTCTCCTGAG
>JBCCPD010000036.1:0-15844 GCA_039025075.1 Pseudomonadota bacterium
CGTATTGGTCGTTGATCAGAAAGCTGTTGCCCAGAACGCCGATGACGGGCTGGGGGGCTCTGCCGGGCATGAACGCTCCTGGGTCGATGGGTTGCGGATCAGGTCGAAAGGATAGGGCCGGCGAGGGGCGACGTCGAGAGGCGGGGCGGCGCGCGGCGCTTGGGTTGATCCCGGTCAAAGCCGGCGCGGGGCGGCGCGAGGCAGGGTGGCGGCGACGGATTCGCCCCAGAGGGAGACGATGCATGAGCCATGTGCCCCACGAACTCGCCGAAATGCTGCCCGAGCATGTCGAGGCGATGCACGCCAAAAAGGGCCATGACGCCCATTTCGACAAGCTGGCGGAGGCGTATCACACGCTGAACCGCGACATCCATCGGGCCGAGACGGACGTGGAGCCGACGGACGATTTTCATATGCAGGAGATGCGGCGCAAGCGTCTGGCGCTGCTGGACGAGATCAAAGGGCTGCTGACGGCCTGAGGGCGCGGGGCTTCGTAGGCGGCGCGCCCGTTCCGGCGGGTTCGGCGCGCGGGCGGGCTCGGGAGAACCGAGTTGAGCAATCAAGCCGGATCGGCGTCGGGTGGCTGGAGCCGGCACCATCGGCCTCGCCGGCCTGGCGCAACGCCATGAGGCGGCGGAAGCGCTGATCCGCGTCCTGTCCGCGGAGGTGGAGCCCGCCGAGGTCCCGAACCGCGTTTTGCGCGAGGCGTGTTTTGGCTCGGCGAGGCGGCCGCCCGACAACGGGCCGCGATCATTCGGCACTTCGTCGAAACCCGCTCCGCGGTTCCGGCGCGGCTGTTGAAGATCTGGCCGAGAATCTCGGCGGTCGACGGGACCCGTTTTCTACCCGTCGACAGGGTCCGGCAGCGCTTCGACGGCGCGATCCGGCGCGCGGTCGCGACCAGGGGCTCCCGCGTGCTCCTTCGGCTTCGACGCGCGGCGTGCGGATCGTCTCGATCCGCAGACTCAGCCGACGTCCCTGGGCCCGCCCACGTTGCCGGCGCCGGCGGCCAGCGCGGCGAGGGCCGCGATCGCGGCCGCGAGCAGACCCGCGGCGGGGCCGAGCGGAACGGGCGTCGGCGGGGCCTGAGGGCCCTCGGCCTGCAGAGCGGTCCCGGTCGGCGCGGGACCCTCGCCCGCCGTCGATGGCGCGGGCGGCAGCGGCAGGCGCGCGAGCGGATCGTCCGCCAGAAAGCGCGGGAGGGTGGACGGCGCGAGGGTGGGGTCGTCGCTTCTCTGGATGCCGGCCGGGTTGTGCGGAGCGTCCGCGACCGACGGCGCCGGCTCGGCGACCGCGGCGAGGGCGGTCGCCTGCGACGGCGGCGCGCTCCATAAGAGTCCGGAAAAGACGAAGACCGCCGCGCCGAGTCCCCGACGCGCGCGAGAGACCGCGCGAAACCCCATGACGCACTCCCACCCGATACGCTTTCCGCCCGGCGCGCGACGCGCGGCGCAGGGCGACACCCGAGCTCAAGGTGCCGGCGAGGGATTAAGGCGGGGTTGACGGACGCGGATCCGCCGAGGCCCGGCGGACGGGGTCGATGCGACGTCCATGGCCAGACGCCGCCGGCCCCCGCTCTCGGGGCCGGCAGCGGCGCGAGGGGGGTCGATCCCCCCGAGCGGCGCAGGCGGTTGGGCCGCCGCGACGGTTGGGGTCAGGGCGCGGGGGTCAGGCCGGCGGCTTCGATGCCGGCCACGGCCGCGGCCTCGTCGTTTTCGGAAGCGTCGCCGGAGATGCCGACGGCGCCGATGACCGTGCCGGAAGCGTCCTTGACCAGGACGCCGCCGGGGACGGGGATCAGGCCGCCGTCGAAGGCGCCGTTGGCGGCCGCGATGAAGTAGGCCTGGGCCTCGGCCCGGGCCATCTGGGCGCTGCCGGGCATGCCGAGCATCACCGCGCCGTAGGCCTTGCCTCGGGCGATCTCGTAGCGGCCCGGGGCGGCGCCGTCCTGGCGACAGAAGGCCACGAGGCGGCCGCCGGCGTCGAGGACCGCGACGGCGATGGGCTTGAGGCCGGCCTCGGACGCCTTGGCGAAGGCGCCGGCGAGGATTCTTTCCGCGGCGGCCTGGGGGATGCTGGCGAGGGCGGTCATGCGGCGGCCTTCTTTTCGAGGCGGTGAGCGTGAAGGAGCGGCTCGGTGTAGCCGGAGGGTTGGGCGACCCCTTCGAACACCAGAGCGCGGGCGGCGCGGTAGGCGGGGCCGTCATAGGCGGGGGCCATGGGCTGGTAGAGCGGATCGCCGGCGTTCTGACGGTCCACCACCTCGGCCATGCGGCGGAAAGTGGCGTCGACCTGCGCCTCCGTCACCACGCCGTGGGCGAGCCAGTTGGCCATGTGCTGCGAAGAAATGCGGCAGGTGGCGCGGTCCTCCATCAGGCCCACATCGTTGATGTCCGGCACCTTGGAGCAGCCGACGCCCTGGTCCACCCAGCGCACGACGTAGCCGAGGATGCCTTGGGCGTTGTTGTCGAGCTCCGCCTGCAGATCCTCCTGCGACCAGTTGGGACGGTCGGCGAGGGGGATGGAAAGAATGTCCGAGAGCGCGGCGCGGGGCCGGCCGGCGATGGCGGCCTGGCGGGCGAGCACGTCGACCTTGTGGTAGTGGGTGGCGTGCAGGGTGGCGGCCGTAGGCGAGGGGACCCAGGCGCAATTGGCGCCGGCCTGCGGGTGGCCGATCTTCTGCTCGAGCATCGCCTGCATCAGGTCGGGCATGGCCCACATGCCTTTGCCGATCTGCGCCCGCCCGCGCAGGCCGCATTCGAGGCCGATGTCGACGTTCCAATCCTCATAGGCCTTGATCCAGGGCTCGGCCTTCATGTCGGCCTTGCGGATCATCGGGCCGGCCTGCATCGAGGTGTGCATCTCGTCCCCGGTGCGGTCGAGAAAGCCGGTGTTGATGAAGACCACGCGCTTGCGGGCGGCGCGGATGCACTCCTTTAGGTTCACCGTGGTGCGGCGCTCCTCGTCCATGATGCCCATCTTGACGGTGTTCGGGGCGAGGCCGTAGGCGGCCTCGACCCGGTCGAAGACGGAGGCGACGTAGGCGACTTCCTCCGGCCCGTGCATCTTGGGGTTCACGGTGTAGATGGAGCCGGCGGCGGAGTTGCGGTTTTCCGCGCGCTTGAGGTCGTGCAGGGCGCACAGGACCGTGGTGGCGGCGTCGAGCGCCTGCTCCTGGATCTCATGCCCGTCCCGGTCGATCACCGCGGGGTTGGTCATCAGGAGCCCGACGTTGCGGACCAGCATGAGGGAGCGGGTCTTCACCGGCAGGGGCGAACCGTCGGGGGCGACGTAGGCGAAGTCCCTGTATAGCTCGCGGGTGAAGGTCCGGCCGCCCTTGGTCACCTCCTCGCTCAGGTCGCCTTTGTTGAGGCCGAGCCAGTTGCGGTAGGCGAGGGCCTTGTCCTCGCCGTCGACGGCGGCGACGGAGTCCTCGCAGTCCATGATAGCTGAGACGGCGCTTTCGAGGTTGACGGCGGCGATGCCGGCGGGGTCGGAGGCGCCGATCTCGTTCTCCGGGTTGACCAGGATCTCGATGCCCAGGCCGTTGTTGCGCAGCAGGTACATCAGCCACTTGTCCTGAACCGCGTGGCCGGCGAAGCGGGAGGGATCGGCGAGGCCGGTGGCGCCGGCGCCGTTGACCACGTGCAGCACGCCGTCGCGGACCTGAATGTCCTTGACGTCGGACCAGGAGCCGCCGGCCAGGGGGACGGCGTCGTCGAGGAAGGCCTTGGCCCATTTGACGACGCGGGCGCCGCGTTCGGGGTCGTAGGGGCCGGGGGGCGGCAGGTCGCCCATGGCGTCGGTGCCGTAGAGCGCGTCGTAGAGGTTGCCCCAGCGGGCGTTGGCGGCGTTGAGCGCGTAGCGGGCGTTCATCACCGGCACGACCAGCTGCGGTCCGGGGAGGGAGGCGATTTCGGGGTCGACGTTTTCGGTCTCCACCTCGAAGGGCGCGCCTTCGGGGACCAGGTAGCCGATGTCTTCGAGGAAGGCGCGGTACTCGGCGGCGTCGTGGGGCTGGCCGCGGCGGGCCTGGTGCCAGGCGTCGATCTTGGCCTGGATCTCCTCCCGCTCGGCGAGCAGCGCGCGGTTCCGGGGGCCGAAGTCGTGCGCGAGCTCGGCGAGGAGGGACCAGTAGGCGTCGGAGGTCACGCCGGAGCCGGGGAGGGCTTCGGTCTCGATGAAATCGTATAGGTGCGTGTCCACCTTGAGGCCCTGGACCTCGATGCGCTCGGCCATGGCGGGGCGCCTCCCTTTCGCGTTGCGGTGCTTGGGGCGGAAGATGCGCGTCGCGGGGCGGATCGCCAGACATTCGGATTGCGTTTTCATTCTGCGGAACGCGCTTGGAGCGCTTGCCGCGGGCGGGGCCGAGGCTAGGCTGCGGGCGACGATTTTCCCGCCAGGAGCCTCGACCATGCGCCCCGAAGACGCCGTCCCCTCGCCCGTCCGCCTGTCGGAATACCGCCCGCCGGCCTGGATCGCGCGGACGGTGCGGCTGGAGTTCGATCTGGCGCCGACTGGGACGCGGGTGCGGGCGAAGATCCGGTTCGAGAAGGGGGAGGGAGGGCCGTTGCGGCTGGACGGGGAGCTGCTGCGGCTGCAGTCGGCGAGCGTCGACGGGCGGGACGTGATGCCCGACGTGAAGGTGGATGCGGAGGGGCTGACGCTCGCAGGCCCCCTGCCCGACGCTTTCGACTGGGAGGCGGAGGTGGAGATCGACCCGGAGGCGAACACGGCGCTGGAGGGGCTGTATCTGTCGAACGGGATCTACTGCACCCAATGCGAGGCCGAAGGCTTTCGGAAGATCACCTATTTTCCCGATCGGCCGGACGTGATGGCGACCTATTCGGTGCGGATCGAAGCGCCCGAGAGCGTGGCGGTGCTGCTGAGCAACGGCGAGCCGGGAGAGGCCGGCGCGCTGCCGGGGGGGCGGCACTTCGCCGAGTGGAACGATCCCTGGCCGAAGCCGGCCTACCTGTTCGCTCTGGTCGGGGGGGCGCTGGAGGCGTTTTCGGATCGCTTCGTCACCGCCTCGGGCCGCGAGGTGGCGCTCAACATCTGGGTGCGGCGGGGCGACGAGGAAAAATGCGCCTATGCGATGGACGCGCTGAAGCGTTCGATGCGGTGGGACGAGGAGGCCTACGGGCTCGAATACGATCTGAGCGTCTTCAACATCGTCGCCATCGACGACTTCAACATGGGGGCGATGGAGAACAAAGGGCTGAACGTCTTCAACTCGAAATACGTTCTGGCCAGCCCCGAGACGGCGACGGACCGCGACTACGAGATCATCGAGAGCATCGTCGCCCACGAGTATTTCCACAATTGGACCGGCAATCGGATCACCTGCCGGGACTGGTTCCAGCTTTGCTTGAAAGAGGGGCTGACGGTGTTCCGGGACCAGCAGTTCTCGGGCGACATGCGGTCCCATGCGGTCAAGCGCATCGAGGACGTGAAGATGCTGCGGGCGCGGCAGTTCCGGGAGGATGCGGGGCCGTTGGCGCATCCGGTGCGGCCGGAGGAATACATCGAGATCAACAACTTCTATACGGCGACGGTCTACGAAAAAGGGGCCGAGGTCATCGGGATGCTGCACCGGCTGGTGGGGGCTCAGGCCTATGACAAGGCGCTGAGGCTCTATTTCGAGCGGCACGACGGGCAGGCCTGCACCATCGAGGACTGGATCCGGGTTTTCGAGGATGCGACGGGGCGGGATCTGAGCGCGTTCGCGCGGTGGTATTCGCAGGCCGGCACGCCTCGGGTGCGGGTCGCGGAGGACTGGGACGGGGCGGTCTATTCGCTGACCTTGAGCCAGGAGACGCCGCCGACGCCGGGGCAGCCCGACAAGGCGCCGCTGGTGATCCCCGTGGCGATGGGGCTGCTGGCGGGGTCCGACGGGCGGGAGATGGTCTCGGACACGTTGGAGCTGGCCGAGGCGTCGCGGACCTGGACCTTCGAGCTGCCGGAAAAGCCCGTGCCGAGCCTGCTGCGCGGGTTTTCGGCACCGGTGATCCTGGACCGGAAAAGTTCGGCGGCGGAGCGGGCGTTTCTGCTGGCCCATGACGCCGATCCGTTCAATCGGTGGGAGGCGGCGCGGGCCATGGCCGTGGACGTGCTGCTGGGCGCGGGCGAGGCCGGGCCGTTCCTGGAGGCGTTGGGCGCGGCCTTGGGGGACGAGGCGCTGGACCCGGCGTTCCGGGCGCTGCTGCTGTCCCTGCCCGGCGAGGAGGAGATGGCGCGCGAGACCTTCGCGCGGGGGGAGGCGGCGAATCCCGACGGGATCCATGCGGCGGCGGAAGGGGTGAGGTTCGCGATGGCGGAGGCGTTGGAGACGCGGCTGCGGGCGCTTTTCGACGCCATGGCGACGCCGGGGCCCTATTCGCCGGACGCCGAGGCGGCCGGGCGGCGGGCGCTGCGCAACGCCTGCCTGGCGTTCCTGGTGCGGCGGCCCGGGGGCGCGGCGCTGGCGCAGGCCCAGACCAGGGCGGAGGGGATGTCGGAGCGGCTGCCGGCTCTGACGGCGTTGGTGCATGCGCGGGGCGAAGGGGCGGCCGAGGCCTTGGCGGCCTTCGAGGCGGATTGGTCGCAGGACGCTTTGGTGATGGACAAGTGGTTCGCGGTGCAGGCGACGGCGCCGGGCGAGGGGGCGTTGGCGCGGGTCGAGGCGCTGACGGAGCACGAAAAGTTCACCTGGCGGACGCCGAACCGGCTGCGCAGCCTGGTCGGGGCCTTCGCGGCGAACCATGCGGCGTTCCATGCGGCGGACGGGTCCGGCTATCGGTTCCTGGCGGGTTGGCTGATGAAGGTGGACGCGTTGAACCCGCAGACGGCGGCGCGCATGGCCGGGGCCTTCGAGACCTGGCGGCGCTATGACGACGGCCGGCAGGGTCTGATCCGGGCGGAGCTGGAGCGTATCCTGGCGCGGGAGGGCTGCTCGAAGGACATGGGGGAGATCGCCGGGCGGATCCTCGCCGCCTGAGGGACGGGCGGGAAGGCCGCGCCGGGGGGCGACGCCCCCCGGGTTTTCCGCCTGAGGAAAACCGCGAGCTCCGCTCGCGCGCGGCCGGGCCGGGGGGCGACGCCCCCCGGGTTTTCCGCCTGAGGAAAACCGCGAGCTCCGCTCGCGCGCGGCCGGGCCGGGGCTCAGACCGAGAGCTGGAACAGCAGACCCGAGGCGACGGCGCCGAGGGCGGCGAAGCCCAGATAGAGGGCGAAGACCCGCGGCCTGGCCAGCGCCCAGACCGCGATGGCGGCGGGGATGGAGCTGACGCCGCCGGCCACCAGGAAGGCCATGCCGGCGCCCGGGGCCATGCCCTGCTCGATCAGGCCCGAGACCAGCGGCAGCGCGGCGTAGCCGTTGAGATAGGCGGGCACGCCCACGGCGGTGGCGATGAGGATCGGGACGAGGCCGTCGCCGCCGACCGCGGCGGCCACGGTCTCCGCCGGGACGTAGGCGAGCATCAGGCTTTCGAGGACGAAGGCGAGGGTCAGCCACTTGCCCAGGAACAGCGTGTTCTTGAGGGCGGAGGCGGCGAATTGTTCGCGGCGCGGGGCCTCGGACCAGAAGCGCCAGACCGGGGGCTTGGGGTTGCGCACCGACGCGGCGCCGCAGCCGCCGTTTCCAACGCCCTCGCGCAACGGGTTCGCCAGGGCTCCGCCGCGAGATAGGGCGAGCACGCCGAAGCCGCCCAGAAGGCCGATGCCGACCGCGGCCAGGGTCTTGGCGATGGCGAAGTCGAGGCCGATGGCGCCGACGGTCAGGGCGAACATGGCCGGATCCATGATCGGCGAGGCGAGCCAGAAGGCCATGACCGGCGCCAGGGGCACGCCCATGGCCAGCAGCGCCGCGATCAGAGGGATCACGCCGCAGGAGCAGAAGGGGGAGAGGCCGCCGAAGAGGGCGGCGGTGACGACCATCGCCGCCTCGCGCCCCGTGAAGGCCTTGGCGATCAGGTTGTCGGCGCCGGTGGCCGCGGCGTAGGCGGCGATGGCGATGGAGGCGATCAGCCAAGGCGCCACGTGGATCAGCGCCTCGACCGTGAAGACCGCCGAGGCCGGCGCCTGGCCGGGGGCCAGGATCAGCAGAGCGGCGAAGATCGCGGCGATCGCCAGCCAGACGCGGTCGAGCCGCTGGAGACTGAACCGATCGAAGACGAGCCGGGCGAGGCCGGTCCAGCGGCGCATGGAAAGGACGAGCTGGGTCATGCGGAGGCTCCTTCGACGGATGAGACGGGAATGGAGTCGAGGTCGGGATCGGTTGCGCCACGGGGGTCTTCGGCGAAGCCCAGGCAGCATTCCGCGTCCACATAGGAGAGCAGAGCGCGCATCCGGGCGAAGTCGGCGCGGTTGAGCACCTGGCGGCCCGCCTTTTCCTGCCGCACCAGCCCCGCGGCGACGAGGGCCGAGAGGTGGTGGGCGAGCGTGGAGGCCGGAAGGTCCAGCCGATCGCGCAGGTCGGAGACCGAGAGGCCCGGCGCGCCGGCGCGCACCAGCAGGCGGAAGAGGGCGAGGCGGGCTTCGTGCCCCAGAGCGGCGAGGCCGGCGGCGGCCGAGAGATCATCCATGAACAAGCCATATAACTAGGTTTGTAGTTTTGCAAGGGCCGATCAGGGCGGTCCCACGCAGGCGCCGCGATCGATCGGGTTTTCGCGCGGCGGGGTCTCGCGCGAAGGGTCGTTGGCGCAGGGCGTCTCGGCGAGCTGAGCGCGCCGGAGACGGAGACGGCGGGGGCGATTCCGTAGCGTCAAGCTGAGCGCGCGCAACCGGCCGGCGACCGGCACGACTCGGTTTCGATGCGGGACTGTTTTTGCGGGACCCAGGCCGGCGCGACGCGGCGCGACGGTCAAGGTCTGAAACCGAATGGGGCTGCGGTCGACAAATCACGGGGCCGAAACGGTTTTCGCCGGAGCCTCGCCCAGGGCTTAGCGGGCGGCGGCGGCGCGAAGAGGGCGCTCGGCCGGGCTGAGTCGCGGCGGTTCGACGGGCGTCCTTCTTGAGAAGCGTCAGTCTAGATTGACAGATTGTCGCGTCAATATAGACTGACTTCTGCAGAGCCTTGAACCGTGACCTTCGCCCCGCGGAACAGGACCTTGCAGTCGCGTCTTCGGGCCTTCGCGGGTTCGGAGGCTGGCTTGATCCGTTCATGGAGGTGAAGATGGCGGACGACGATCCCGACAAGGTCTGGCCGACGGGCCTGACCCTCAAAGAGGCCGAAGAGGTCCATTCCTACATCATCGACGGCACGCGCGTGTTCGGCGGCATCGCTCTGCTCGCCCACCTTCTGGTGGCGACGGCGACGCCCTGGCTCGGGTAAAGGAGGCGAGGCATGAACAACGCACGTCTCTGGCTCGTGGTGTCGCCCAGCGTGGGCATTCCGATCTTCCTGGGCGCCGTGGCCGCGGGCTCGTTCGCGGTGCATGTGGCGGTGGTGACCAATTCCAGCTGGGTCTCCGACTTTCTGAACGGCGACCGTCTGGGCGGCGAGAAGTCGGCGATGATCGAGCGGGAGGGCGCCGCCGCGGCGACCCTGACCGCGGGATCCGCGGGCGCGTCCGTCTATGCGGGCGAGACCATCGAGGTCACGCTGCCCGACGGGACCAAGGCGACCGCGGTGATCCAGGCGCCGTCCTTGACCGAAGCGCGCTACGATCCGCCGGATCGAGCGCTTCGCTGACCGCGCGCGCCGCCGTCCGGGACGAGGCTTCGGCCTTTCGGACGGCGGCGCTGAACGGAGGCGGCGGCGGCCCTTCCCGGCCGCCGCGCCGGCCCTTTCGGACCTGAGCCGCCGCGGCCGCGATCCGCGCGAGCGTCGTCTTCGGCGGCGTCTGCGCCGGACCGGGGGCGGCGCGGCCGGGGCGAGGGCCGGATCCGGCGGCGGCCGAGGATGGGACCAGGCCAGATGCTCGACACCAGACGTCTGACATATGCGGCGCTGTCGCGGATCGGTCCGCGCTGCCTGCCCTTCGCGGACGTGGCGACGGAGAGCGCGCCGCTGGCGCGGCTACTGCGCCTGTCGCTGTTCCAGGCGAGCGTCGGCATGTCGCTGGTTCTGCTGGCGGGCACGCTGAACCGCGTGATGATCGTGGAGCTGGGCGTGCCGGCGACGCTGGTCGCCGTGATGATCTCCCTGCCCATCGTCTTCGCGCCGTTTCGGGCGCTGATCGGGTTCAAGTCGGACAATCACCGCTCCGCCCTGGGATGGCGGCGCGTTCCCTACATCTGGAAGGGCACGCTGCTGCAGTTCGGCGGCTTCGCGATCATGCCCTTCGCGCTGCTGGTGCTGTCGGGCTATGCCGAGGCGGCGGACGCGCCGCTGTGGATCGGGCATTCAAGCGCGGCGCTGGCGTTTCTGCTGGTGGGGGCGGGCGCGCATATGGTGCAGACGGTCGGGCTGGCCCTGGCCACGGATCTGGTGCCCGAGGAGGATCAGCCGAAGGTCGTGGGGCTGATGTACGTGATGCTGCTGGTCGGCATGGCGGCGAGCGCGATCGTCTTCGGCTGGCTGCTGGAGGCGTATTCGCCCGGGCGGCTGATCCAGGTGGTTCAGGGCGCGGCGGTGGTGACCGTCGTGCTGAACGGCATCGCGCTGTGGAAGCAGGAGGCGCGGGACCGCGCCCGCGCCGCCTCGCCCAAGCCGGACGAGGATTTCATGCGCGCCTGGCGGTCGTTGATGCGCCATCCGGGGGCGACGCGGATGCTGGCGGTGACGGCTCTGGGCACGCTGGGCTTCGGCATGGCCGACGTGCTGCTGGAGCCCTACGGCGGCCAAGCGCTGGCCATGAGCGTGGCGGAGACGACGCGGCTGACCGCGGTGCTGGCCGCGGGCACCCTGGCGGGCTTCGCGCTGGCGAGCCGGGGGCTGGGACGCGGCGGCGACCCGTCGCGCATGGCGGCGCTGGGCGCGGGGCTGGGCCTGCCGGCCTTCGCGATGATCATCCATGCGGCCTATGCGGGATCCGTGGCGGTGTTCGTCGCCGGCGTTCTGCTGGCGGGCGTGGGCGCGGGGCTGTTCGGGCACGGCACGCTGACGGCGACCATGCGCTCGGCCCCGCGGGAGCGGATCGGCCTGAGCCTGGGCGCCTGGGGCGCGGCGCAGGCCACGGCGGCGGGGCTCGGCGTCGCCGCGGGCGGCGTGATCCGGGACGCTATGCTGTGGGCGATGCCCGGGACGTCGCCGGCGACGCCCTATATGCCGGCCTTCGCGCTGGAGATCCTGTTCCTGGCGCTGGCCTTGATCATCGCCAGGCCGCTTCTGCGCCGCGGCGCGCGAGCCCTGCCTCTGGGGCGCGGCGCGGGACCCCTGCCGCCCGGGCGCGGCGCGGGACATCGGCGCGCCGGAGCTTATCTTGCGGAATAGCCGTCCGCGACCCGCAGTCGTCCCGGGGCCTCGTCCCGCGGACCGCATCCAGGAGGAGACCGCGACATGACCACCATCATCACCCGGGCCTACGGCGACCGAGGCAAGGCGGACGCGGCGGCCCAGGCGCTGCTGAAGGCCGGCTACGCGTCCGACATGATCGACGTGATCGACGCCGGAGAGGGGCTGTCGGCGGCGATGCGCAAGGCCGAGGTCTCCGACGAGGTGGCGACGGCCTATGCGGGCAAGATGAAGGAGGGTCAGGCGGCGCTGGTGGCGCGCATCCCCTTCTTTCCCATCGGCGCGGCGAAGACCGCCATGGAGATCGTGGACGGCGCCAAGCCCCTGAAGGTCGAGGTGCCCAAGCGCGACGACTACGTGCGCACCGACGGCACGCGGACCAAGCGCAAAGTGAGCGTCGACACCGAGCACAAGCTGTTCCTGTCGGGCGGCAAGCCGCCGGGCAACACGATCTCCGAGATCAAGTTCTGGGCGCAGAAGGTGGTGCCTTACAAGCATCTGTCCGACCGCAAGCCGCGGGCGGATTCGCTGTCGGACGTGAAGTTCTGGGCGCGGAAGCTGGTGCCCTACAAGCATCTGTCGGAGCGCAAGCCGCGGGCCGACTCGCTGTCGGACGTGAAGTTCTGGGCGCAGAAGGTCGTGCCCTATAAGCACCTGTCGGAGCGCAAGCCGCCTGACAACTGCATCGACCGCGGCGGCCATTGGGCGACCCGGATCATCGACGTGCCGCTGATCATCAGCCGCTGAGGCCGGCGCCTGGGATTAGGGCGCGGCGACGAGAGCCCGGCTCCCGACGACGACGGCCCGGCGACCGAACGAAAAGACCCGAGCGAAGCGCCGCTCGGGTCTTTTTTCGGCGCCCTGCGCCGGGTTCAGCCGGGCGCGCGGCGCAGCCGGTCGGCGAGGCGGGTCAGGAGCGCGGCGCGCGGGGCGAGCTGCGTCAGGTCCACCCATTCGTCGAGCCGGTGGGCCCCGTCCCCGACGACGCCGAGACCGTCCAGAACCGGCGTGGTCTCGGCCACGAAGCTGGCGTCGCCGCCGCCGCCGGTATGCTCGTCCGGCAGGTCGAAGCCCAGGTCGGCGGCGATGGCGGCGGCTTGGGCGTGGAGCGCGGCGATGGCCGGGGTCTTGCGGTAGGCGGGTCGGTTGATCTCGCCCTCGACGGTCAGGGTCACGCCGTCCGTCTCGCCGGCGAGGGCCTTGAGGCGGGCGTCGAATTCGGCGGCGGCCTGGGGGTCGTCGATGCGCAGGTCGACCTCGGCGCTGGCATGCTCGGGGACGGTGTTGGCGCCGGTGCCGCCCTGGATGACGCCGACGTTGAGGGCGACGTCGCGGTCGTAGTCGGTCATGGCCTCGATCTGGAGGACGGCGGCGGCGAGGGCGCGGATCGCGCTGCGCCCGGCGGCGTGGTCCATGCCCGAATGGGCCGGGCGGCCGCGGGCGCGGACCACGTAGCGGCCGACGCCGCGGCGGCCGGTGACGCAGCCGCCGGAGCGGCGAGCGGGCTCGGTGACGAGGACCGCGGCGGCGGCGGCGCCTTCCTGCTCGATCAGAGCGCGGGAGGTGGGGGAGCCGACCTCCTCGTCCGAGGAGATCAGGTAGCGGACGGAGCGGGCGCCTTGGGGAGCGGCGGCGAGGGCTCGGACGGCCTCGAGGGCGAGGGCGACGCCGCCTTTCATGTCCAGGGACCCGGGGCCTGTGAGGCGGTCGTTCGCTACGGTGACGGGCGAGGCCCCGAACGCGCCCACGGCGTGGACGGTATCGAGGTGGCTGAGGAGGAGGATCGGGGGGCCGTCGAGCTCGCCCGGGACCGTGGCGATCAGGTGATCTCCAAAACCGTCGCGGCCGGGGATGCGGCGGGTCTCGGCCCCCGCTTCGGCTAGGCGTCGCGCCGCCTCGGCGATGCAGGCGCTGACGCGGGCGGCGTCGGCGGTGGGGCTTTCGAGGGCGACGAGCGCCTCGAGATCGGCGCGGAGGCGGGCGAGGTCGGGGTCTGGCGGCGTCATGGGATCTCCTTCGCTCGGCAGGGTGTCAGGGCGCCCGCGGCATGGCCAGCCCTTCCCCGCGGGCCCTGGCGCGCGTATATGCCCGGCGATGGATGGACCCGACGCGCCGGGGCGCCTGCGCATCCGCAAGATGCACGGGCTCGGCAACGACTTCGTGGTGATCGACGCCCGGAACGGGCTGGGACCCGGCGCGCCCCGCGTGACCGCGGCGCTGGCGCGCGCGCTGGGCGACCGGCATCGCGGCGTGGGCTTCGATCAGCTGGCGGAGCTGCTGCCGGGGACCGAGGGCGCGGATCTCGACGTGGTGTTCTGGAACGCCGACGGGACCACGGCGGGCGCCTGCGGCAACGCCACGCGCTGCGTGGCCGACCTGGCGATGCGCGAGACCGGGCGCGCCGCCGCGGCGCTGCGCACGGAGCGGGGGCTGCTGCCGGCGATGCGGCGGGCGGACGGCGTGATCTCGGTCAACATGGGCGCGCCGATCCTGGAGCCGGGCCTGATCCCCCTGGCGCCGGGCGCGAACCCGGCCGCCCTGCCCCTGGACGGCGCGCCGATGGCGGTGGGCATGGGCAATCCGCATTGCGTCTTCTTCGTCGAGGATGCCGAAGGCGCGCCGGTGGAGACGCTGGGGCCGGAGATCGAGACCCATCCGATCTTCCCTAAAGGAACCAATGTCGAATTCGTGCAGGTGCTGGCCGAGGATCGGCTGCGCATGCGGGTGTGGGAGCGCGGGGCGGGCGTGACGCTGGCCTGCGGCTCGGGCGCCTGCGCGGCGGCGGTCGCGTCGGCGGCGCGAGGGCTCACGGGCCGCGCCGTGACGCTGGAGCTGGACGGCGGGGCGCTGGAGGTCGACTGGCGCGAGGACGGCGTGCACATGGCCGGGCCGGTGTCCGAGGTGTTCGAGGCGGAGCTGTCGGCCGGCTTCCTCGCTGAGGTTGCGGCGTGAACGCGCCGGTCCGCCCCCCCAAGGCCCCGGTCTTCGAGACCTTCGGCTGCCGTCTGAACGCCTACGAGACCGAGGCGATGCGGGAGCTGGCGGCGGAGCGGGGGCTGGAGGGCGCCGTGGTGGTGAACACCTGCGCCGTGACCGCCGAGGCCGTGCGCCAGGCGCGCCAGCGCATCCGGCGGCTGAGGCGGGACCATCCCGGCGCACGGGTGATCGTCACCGGCTGCGCGGCGCAGACCGAGCCCGAGACCTTTTCGAAGATGCCCGAGGTCGACCTGGTGCTCGGCAACCTGGAAAAGATGGCGCCGCAGGCTTGGGATCGACTGGCTGAGGAGTCGCGCGGCCTGATCCCCGCCACCGAGCCGGTGCGCGTCGACGACATCATGGCGACGCGGGAGACGGCCGGCCACTTGATCGACGGTTTCGGCGCCCGCGCCCGCGCCTATGTCCAGGTGCAGAACGGCTGCGATCATCGCTGCACCTTCTGCATCATTCCCTATGGCCGCGGGAACGCTCGGTCCGTGCCGGCGGGCGTGGTGGTGGAGCAGATCCGGCGGCTCGTCGGACGCGGCTGGAACGAGATCGTGCTGACGGGCGTGGACCTGACCAGCTGGGGCGCGGACCTGCCGGGGCGGCCGCCTCTGGGCGATCTGGTGCAGCGCATCCTGCGTCTGGTTCCGGACCTGCCGCGGCTGCGCATCAGCTCGATAGATTCGATCGAGGCGGACCCGGCGCTGATGGACGCTCTGGCCGAGCCTCGGCTTATGCCGCATCTGCATCTGAGCCTGCAGGCCGGCGACGACATGATCCTCAAGCGCATGAAGCGGCGGCATCTGAGGGACGACGCGATCGGCTTCTGCGAGGAGGCGCGGCGGCTTCGCCCGGACATCGTCTTCGGCGCGGACCTGATCGCCGGCTTTCCGACGGAGACGGCGGCGATGCATGCGAACTCGCTGGACATCGTCGACGAGTGCGGGTTGACCTGGCTGCACGTGTTTCCGTTCTCGCCCCGCCAGGGCACGCCGGCGGCGCGGATGCCGCAGGTGGCTCGGGAGGTGGTGAAGGCCCGGGCAGCCGCGATGCGCGCGGTCGGAGAGGCGCGGCGGGCGGCCTGGCTGAGCGCTCGCGTCGGCGGGACCGAGCGGGCGCTGATCGAAAAGCCGGGGCTGGGGCGGACGGAAGGGTTCGCTGAGATCCTCGTGCCCGAGGATCTGGCCGTCGGCGGGATCGAGACGGTCTGCGTGCGCGAGGTCGAAGGCGCGCGCCTGGTCGCCTGAGCGGAGACGCTTCGGCGCAGGCGCGAGGGGCTCGCGCCGCGCAACCGATCAGTGTCCGGATGCGTTGAGAGACGGATCGGGTCCTTGGGGGTGCGCGCCCGCAACGCTTCACAAGGACCGCTCCATGACCCAGATGACCGACATCGACCCGCGCGACGCCGCCGGCGCGTTCGGGTACGACGCTTCCCTTCCGCGCCGCGCCCGAGCCGTCGACATCGCGCTCGGCGCGGCGATGATC
>JBCCPD010000037.1:0-15763 GCA_039025075.1 Pseudomonadota bacterium
AGCGTCGACTTGGCCTTCCAGTCGATCAAGCGTGGCGGCTTGAAACTCGCCGAACAGCCGCGCGGGGCGCGGTCGCTCCGCTGCGCTGCGCTGCGCGAGCCTTGACCCGGCGGACGACTCGGCTTTCGCCGGACTGCGGATGTCGCGCGCGGCCGTTCGGCGAGTTTCAAGCCGCCACGCTTGATCGACTGGAAGGCCAAGTCGACGCTGTGCGCACCCTGTGCGCACGCCGCAGGCACGCATGCGGGACGGTTGCGGGGCGTTTGCGTCATGATCGGTGCACCGGCCGTGCACCCGAAGTGCACGATGCGTGCACGTTCGCGGCACGCTTGCGGGACGCCGAAACCGCCTCGAAACCGCCCCGTCTCACTCTGCCCGCCGCACCGTCGCCCCCCCGGCGGTCATCGCGCCCTTCGCCCGATCGAAGCGCAGCTGGGCGAGCCCGCGCCCCTCGGCCACCGTGAAAAGGACGCCCGCCGGCCGCCCGTCCGCCGACAGAACCTCGGTCCCCGGCGCCGGCGCCTCCCCCTCCACCGTCACCGCCACCAGGCCCTTTCGAAGCTCGGTCTTGTGCTTCATCCGGGCCACGATCTCCTGCCCCACGAAGCAGCCCTTGCGGAAATCCACGCCGTTCAGCCGCTCGAAGCCGGCCTCCAGGATGTAGGTGTCGGGCGTCAGCTCCACCCCCGTCGCCGGCGCTCCCGCGGCGACCCGAAGGGCGTCATAGGCCTCAGCAGACGCCTCCGCCGCGCCCAGGGCCGTCAGAGCCGCGGCGCCGGCCTCAGCCCCGACCTCTAAATAAAGTCTATTTCCCAGAGACTTGTCCCGTGGATCCTCGATCAGCCGCGCCCCCTCCGGCGCCGTCTCCGGGACCGCGCCCCAAAGCGCGATCACCGACCACGCCGCCTCGGCGATCCCGACCGAGCGGCGCAGACGGTAGCGCGCCAGCGCCTGCGCCAGGGCCGGCGCGGCGGCGGCCTCGACGTCCAGCACCAGGTCCTCCGCCCCGTCGCCCAGCACCAGGAAGTCCGCCATGAACTTGCCCTGCGGCGTCAGCAGCGCCGCATAGACCGCCGCGTCCTCCGCCGCCGGGGTCACGTCGTTGGTCACCAGATCCTGCAGAAACGGCCGCGCCTCCGCTCCGGAAAGCCGGATCAGGCGCCGCGGCAGGCGCAGGGCGAAAAGCGTCGCGTCGGTCATCGGCCGAACCGTCCTCCCAGAAGCTCCGCCCTTTATATAGGCGTCGCGCCCGCCGAAGCCCGCTGCTAGGGAAAAGCCCGAACCGATCCAAGCCCGCCCGACGCGCCCCAAGACGCGCGCGGCGGCGCCGATCCGAGGAAGCGCGCCCATGTCCCGACCCGATCTGATCCTCCGCCGCGGCACGGTCGTCAACCAGGACGGCGTCGGACTGGCGGACGTCGCGGTGACGGACGGCCGGATCAGCCGCATCGGGGATCTCTCGGGCCTCGACGGAGGCGAGGAGATCGACTGCTTCGGCCTTCACGTCCTGCCCGGCGTCATCGACAGCCAGGTCCATTTCCGCGAACCGGGCGCCGAGGCCAAGGAGGATCTCGAAAGCGGCTCCCGCGCCGCGGCGCTGGGCGGGGTGACGGCGGTGTTCGAGATGCCCAACACCAACCCCGCGACCACCACGCCCGAGGCGTTGGCGGACAAGTTCGCCCGCGCCCGCGGCCGGATGCATGTGGACCATGCCTTCTGGTACGGCGCGACCCCCGAAAACGCCGAGACCCTGGCCGAGGCGGAGCGGCTGCCCGGCTGCGCCGGCATCAAGATGTTCATGGGCTCCTCGACCGGCTCCCTGCTGGTCAGCGACGACGCCGACGTGGCCCGCGTGCTCTCCCATGGCCGCCGCGCCGTCGCCGTGCACTCCGAGGAAGAGCCTCGGCTGCGGGCCCGGATGGGCGAGCGGGTGGAGGGCGACCCGGCCTCCCACCCGGTCTGGCGAGACGAGATCGCCGCCCTGATGTGCACCGAACGGCTGATCCGCCTAGCGCGGGAGGCGCGGCGCCGGGTGCACGTGCTGCACATCTCGACGGCCGAGGAGATCCCGCTGCTCGCCGCCAACAAGGACCTGATCAGCGCCGAGGCGACGCCGCACCATCTGACCTTCTCCGCCGACGACTACGCCGCGCAGGGAACCTACATCCAGATGAACCCCCCCGTGCGCGAGGCCCGGCACCGGGAGGCGGTGTGGGAGGGGCTGCGCCAGGGGATCATCGACGTGCTCGGCTCCGACCACGCGCCCCACGAGCGGGAGGCGAAGGAGCAGGGCTATCCGAACACGCCCAGCGGCATGCCCGGCGTGCAGACCCTGGTGCCGGTGATGCTCGACCATGTGGCGCGGGGGCGCATGACCCTGCAGCGCTTCGTCGATCTGACGAGCGCCAGCCAGCAGCGGCTTTTCGGGATCGCCGGAAAAGGACGGCTCGCCGTGGGCTACGACGCCGATTTCACGGTGGTCGACCTTAAGGCGCGGCGAACGATCGAGGCGGACTGGATCGCCAGCAAATGCGGCTGGACCCCCTATGCGGGCCGCGAGGCGCTGGGCTGGCCCAAGGGAACGATTCTCCGCGGCCGCCGGGTGATGTGGGAGGACGCGCTGGTCGAGGCCGGCGCCGGAGCCCCGGTGCGCTTCGCGGACGCGGCCGAGCGATGAGGCTGGCCTCTGCAAGCGTCTCGTCCCATGGCGGCCCTCGACCGGCCGGGTGCGGAGGTGCGCCGCGCCCGGCGCGACGGTCGGCCGGGCGGGCCGGCGCGGGAGCCTCGAAGTGACGCGGGAGGCGTTTCGCGGCGCGACGTCGCGGCGGGCTCGGCCCGACGCGGCCGTCCGCACGTCGTTCGGCTTCGTGGCCCTCATGGCGAGCCTCGGCGCGCTCAACGCCTTCGCCACGGACATCGTGATCCCCGCTCTGGACGAGATCGATCGGGACTTCGCGCTTTCGGACCCCAACCTGCGGCAGTGGACGATCTACGCCTTCTTCCTCGGCATGGCGGTCAGCCAGTTGATCCTGGGCCCCGTCGCCGACCGCTACGGCCGGCGCCGCGCGGTCTTCGGCGGGCTCGTCGTCTATCTCGCCGGCGCGGGGCTGAGCGCGGCGGCGGGAAGCTACGAGGGACTGCTGGCCGGCCGCGTGCTGCAAGGCATGGGCTCGGGCGGCATGCGGGTCATCGCCAACGCCATCGTTCGCGACCGCGCCCAAGGGCCGGAGATGGCGCGGATTCTGTCGCTCACCAACTCCGTCTTCGTGATCATGGTGCTGCTCGCCCCTTTCGCCGGCCAGTGGATCACCGAGGCGCAGGGCTGGCCGTGGGTCTTCGCCTGGCTGGCCGTGCAGGGCGCTCTGACCGGCCTTTGGTTCGCCCTCGCCCAGCCCGAGACGCTGCGCGCCAAGGACCGGCGGGAGATCCGCCCAAGAGCCGTGCTGCGCACCCTCGGCGGCGTGGTGGCCGACCCGGGCGCGCGGCGAGCCGGCCTGGCGCTGGGCGCCTGCTTCGGAGCCTTTGGGGCCTATCTGGGCGCCGCCGAGCAGATCTTCGGCGGGCTCTACGGCCTCGACGACGAGCTGCCCTGGGCCTTCGGCGCGGTCTCGCTCCTGTTCGGCGCGGCGAGCCTGTTCAACGCCTGGGCCGTGCGCCGACTGGGGCTGGAGAGGCTGGCGGCCGGGGGCCTCGCCTGGTGGATGATCTCCGGCTTCGGCGGGGCGGCGGCGGCCCACTGGCTCTTCGACGGCGTGCCGCCGCTGCTGGTCTATGTGGGCTGGGGCATGGTCACCATCTCCGGCTTCGCGGCGCTGTTCGGCAATCTGCAGGCGCTGGCGCTGCAGGAGATGGGGGACCGCGCCGGCTCCGCCGCTTCGGCCATCTCCGCCTTCGGCACGTTCTGCGGCGTCGGCGTCGCGGCGGCCGTGGGCTCGGTCTATGACGGAACGGTCGTGCCGCAGGCGCTCAGCTTCGGAGCCGCGGGGCTGATCGGCCTGGTCGTGCTAGGCGCGCGGCGAGGCTAGACGGCGATGGCGGCCCCGATCTCCATCGTTCTGCCGACGCTCGATGCGGCGAAGGGCATCGGGCCGTGCATCGCGGCCCTGGTGCCGGGTGTGGTCGACGGGCTGGTGCGCGAGCTGATCTTGTCCGACGGCGGCTCCCGCGACGGGATCGAGCAGGTGGCGGAGGCGGCGGGCGCGCGCCTGGTCCTCGGCCCGCCCGGCCGGGGAGGTCAGCTGCGCCGCGGGGCCGAGGCCGCCCAGGGCGACTGGCTGTTGTTCCTGCATTCGGACACGGTTCTGAGCGCCGACTGGGTCCCGGCCGTCCGCCGCCACCTGAAAGAGGCGCCGCAGGAGGCCGGCTGGTTCCGCCTGACCTTCGACGCGCGCGGCCCCGCGGCCGCGTGGACGGCGGGCTGGGCCAACTGGCGCTCCCGCTTGCTGGGCCTGCCCTATGGCGACCAGGGCCTTCTGGTGCGCCGCGACGTCTACCGCCGCGCCGGCGGCTTTCCCGATCAGCCGCTGATGGAGGACGTGGCGCTGGTCCGCCGTTTGCGCACGCGCGAGCTGGCGGCGGTGGCCCGCACCTCGGCCGACCGCTATCGCCGCGACGGCTGGCTGCGGCGCGGCTGGCGCAACCTCAGCACGCTGGGCCTGTGGTACGCCGGAGCCTCCCCCGATCGGCTGGCGCGGCGCTACTACGCCCGGCGCTGACGCCCGGCGGCGAGGTCGAGCGGCGAGGTCGGGCGGCGGGGCAAGCTTCCGCGGCCGTTGAGTTCGCGAGCTCGGCGCCGCATCTTCCCCAACGAAACCCCAAGGGAGACACCGAGTCATGCGCACCATCACGCCGCATCCTGCGCTTCAGACCATGGATCACGCCGAAACCCGCCGCGACCTCGCCGCCTGCTTTCGCTGGACCTACAAGCTCGACTGGCACGAGGGCGTCGCCAACCATTTCTCCGTCCGCACCGAGGGCAAGAAGTTCCTGCTGAACCCCGACAAGATGCATTTCGCGCGCATCAAGGCCTCGGACCTGATCGAGTACGACGCCGACGACGAGACGACGATGGAGCGGGAGGACGCCCCGGACCACACCGCCTGGGGCCTGCACGGCGCCATCCATCGTCTCTGCCCGCATGTGAACTGCGCCATCCATCTGCACACCAAATACGCCACGACTCTGGCGAGCCTCGCCGACAGCACGCTGCCGCCGGTCGACCAGACCTCGGCCGCCTTCTTCGGCCGGGTGGCGGTGGACGACGGCTATTCGGGCCTCGCCTTCGAAGAGGAGGGCGAGCGGGTCTGCAGCTTCCTCTCCGATCCGGGCGTCAAGGTGCTGGTGATGGGCAACCATGGCGTCATGGCCGTGGGAGAGAACGTGAGCGAGGCCTTCGACACCGCCTACTATTTCGAGCGCGCGTGCGAGACCTACATCACCGCGCTGAGCACCGGAAAGCCGTTGCGGGTGCTGGACGGCCAGGTCGCCGCCAAAGTGGCCCAGGAAGCCGGCGGCGAGTCCACGCGCGACGGCACGCCCAGCCACGCCAAGCATTTGCAGGAGCTGCGCGCGATCCTCGACGAAGAGGGCTCCGACTACGCGCTCTGAGGGCGGCTCCCGAAGACCGGGCGCGCCGATGCGCCGCGCCCGGGGGCCAGCCCCCCGGGTTTTCCGCAAGCGGAAGACCGCGCGCTCCGCTCGCGCGCGGCGGGGTTCGCGCCGTCCTGGGCGAGGCGCGAAGCCGCAGGTGGTGGTGTTCGCGAAAGAACCTCGGCCCGGGCACGTGAAGACGCGGTTGGCGCGGGGGATCGGCACGGTGGCTGCGGCGCGATGGTTCCGCGGCACGGCCTTGCGGGTGATCCTGGGACTGGCGCGCGATCCGCGCTGGGACGTGAGTCTCGCCGTCTCGCCGGATCGCGAAGGCCTGCGCAGCCGCGTTTGGCCCCAGAGCGTTCCCCGCCTGCCCCAGGGCCGGGGCGATCTAGGCCGGCGCATGGCCCGGGCCCTGCGCGCCGCGCCGCCCGGGCCGGCCGTGGTCGTCGGCGCCGACGTGCCCGGCATCGCCCCGGCCCGCATCGCCGAGGCCTTCGCCGCCCTCGGCCGCGCCGACGCGGTTTTCGGCCCCGCCGAGGACGGCGGATTCTGGCTCGTCGGTCTGAAGCGCGTGCGCGCTCCGGCGGCGGAGAGCCGCATGTTCGACGCCGTGCGCTGGAGCCGGGAGACGACTCTGGCGGAAGCCCTTCACGCCTGCCGCGGCTTGCGCGTCGCGTTCTGCGCCACGCTGGCGGACGTGGACGAGCCGGCCGACCTGCCGCGGCGCCCTTAGTCCTCCAGATAGGCGAAGGCGCAGGTCCCCGTCGCCGCCAGCTTGCCCGGCGTCCCGCCCTCCAGCGGCCGCACCTCCACCCGCGTGGTCGCCATGCGCCGTCCGTTCGAAAGCGCCTCCACCCGCACTTCCGCCGCGTCGGTCATGACCGGCCGCAGGAAATGCGTCGTGAGGTCCACCGTCGTGCAGTTCCGGAATCGCCCGTTCAGAGCCGAGATCGTCAGCACCGAGGCCGTGTCCGCAGACGCGGCCATGGCCTGCCCGCACAGCATCGCCGGCCCGCCCCCGCCGCCGCGCGCCACCTCGGGCCCGCAGGGCAGGCTGAAGACCGCGCCGGTCGCCGTCACCTCGACAGGCGCCAGCCCCAGAGCCTGGACCCAAGGCGCGAAATGCGCGTCGAGCAGGGCGCGAAGGGCATCGACGGTTAGGGGCTCGGGCCTGGACATGTTACAGGATTTCCTTTGACCGGCGGATTTCTGTCACATATTCTCGTGTTCAACGTACGATGCGCGCGGCGGGAGGGCGAGCGATGTATTCCCAGGGACTGATCGGCGCCGACGGGCGCACCGAGGAGGACGAGGCCTTTCTCGCCCGCTTCCAGGCGCGCATCGACGCGGAAGAAAAGATCGAGCCCAACGACGAGATGCCCGAAGGCTACCGCCGCACGCTGATCCGCCAGATCGGCCAGCACGCGCATTCCGAGATCGTCGGCATGCTGCCCGAGGGCAACTGGATCACCCGCGCCCCGAGCCTCAAGCGCAAAGCGGCGCTGCTGGCCAAGGTGCAGGACGAGGGGGGGCATGGCCTGTATCTTTACAGCGCCGCCGAAACCCTGGGCGTCACGCGCGAGGAAATGACGGAGCAGCTGCTCGACGGCCGCGCCAAGTTCTCTTCGATCTTCAACTATCCGACGCTGAGCTGGGCCGACATCGGCGCCATCGGCTGGCTGGTCGACGGCGCGGCGATCATGAACCAGATCCCGCTCTGCCGCTGCTCCTTCGGGCCCTACGCCCGCGCCATGGTGCGCGTATGCAAGGAGGAGAGCTTTCACCAGCGCCAGGGCTACGAGATCATGCTGACGCTGTCTCGCGGCACGGAAAAGCAGAAGGCGATGGCCCAGGACGCCCTGAACCGCTTCTGGTGGCCGGCGCTGATGATGTTCGGGCCCCATGACAGCGACAGCCAGAACACCGATCATTCGATGGCCTGGAAGATCAAGCGCTTCACCAACGACGAGCTGCGCCAGAAGTTCATCGACGCCACCGTTCCCCAGGCGGAGTTCCTGGGCCTGACCGTCCCCGATCCGGACCTCGCCTGGGACGAGACGCTGAACGACGGCAAGGGCGGCTATCGCCACGGAGAGATCGACTGGGACGAGTTCTGGCGCGTGGTGAAGGGCGGCGGCCATTCCACCGTCGACCGGATCGCGGCGCGAAAGAAGGCCTGGGACGAGGGCGCCTGGGTGCGTGAGGCCGCCAACGCCCACGCTGCAAAGCGCCGCGCGCGGCGGGCGGTTCAGAAGGTCGCGGCGGAATAGGCCGCGCGGCGGACGCCGGCCGCGGGACCATGCAGTGCGCCGGTGCGGAGATGAGGACGTCGTCATGGCGCTGATCCAGTTCAATGTGGCGCTGGCCAAATGGCCGCTCGACGATCCGCGGATTGCGGAGTTCACGAACAATTCCAAGCGGATGAAGGCGATCGCTCAGCGCTCCGACGGGTTCCTGTGGCAGCTGCCCGATGCCGGCCAGCAGGTGCTCGGCGATCCGCTGATGACCTGGACGCTCTCGATGTGGGACAGCGCCGACGCGCTCGCCAAATTCGCCTTCAACACCGTGCACCGACAGCTCTTCGCCAAGCGCGAGACGTGGTTTCCGGTTCTGGAGCATCCCGCGATCGTCATGTGGGAAGGGCCGGAGGATCCGCGTCCGACCCTCGAAGACGCGCAGAGGCGGCTGATGAAGCTGCACCGCGAGGGCTCCTCGGACGAAGCCTTCGGGTGGGAACGGTTCGAGGCGTTGCGCGCCCGCCGCGACGCGGTGGCCTGAGGAGGAGACGGCGATGACCGGCGAAACCCCTCTCTGGGAAGTCTTCATCCGGCCCCGCAACGGGCTGGCGCACAAGCATGTCGGCTCGCTGCACGCCGCCGACGCGGAACTGGCCCTGAGCGCGGCGCGCGACGTCTACACCCGCCGCGGCGAGGGCGTGAGCATCTGGGTCGTGCCCTCGGCCGAGATCGCCGCTTCGGACCCGCAGAAGAAGGGCGAGACCTTCGAGCCGACGGCCTCCAAGGCCTATCGGCATCCGACGTTCTACGACATTCCCGACGATGTCGGGCATATGTGAGAGAGGCGGAACCGATGTCCTATGCGCCCGAAGCCGCGCTGGAGGGCCCGACGTTCTGCGCCGCGCCGCCGCCTGATTACGCGCCCGACCTGCGCGCCGCGCTGATGGAGTGGTGTCTGCGCGCCGGCGATGACGCTCTGGTACTGGGACACAGGCTGTCCGAATGGTGCGGACGCGCGCCGATGCTGGAAGAGGATCTGGCCCTGCCGAACATGGCCTTGGACCTGATCGGCCAGTCGCGGGCGCTCTACGCCTATGCCGGGGCGCTGGAGGGCGAAGGGCGCGACGAGGACGCCTTCGCCTACCTGCGCGAGGAGCGCGAATTCCGCAACGTCCGGCTGGTGGAACGGCCGAACGGCGACTTCGCCCATACCATGCTGCGGCAGCTTCTGTTCGCCGCCTATGCGGAGCCCCTGTGGCGTGCCGCGGAACGCTCCGACGATCCGACCGTGGCGGGGCTGGCCGCGAAGGCGGTCAAGGAGATGGCCTACCATGTCCGCCATTCGGCCGAATGGGTGATCCGCCTGGGCGACGGAACCGAGGAGAGCGCGGCGAGGATGTCGGCCGCGGTCGAGGCTCTGGCCCCGTTCGCCGAGGAGCTGTTCGAGACCGATCCTCTGAGCGCGCGGCTGTCGGAGGCCGGGCTGGCCCCGGACCCAGCGGGGCTGCGGCCGGCGTGGCAGGCTGCGATCTCGACGGTTTTCGATGAAGCGCGGCTTGACTGGCCCGAGGTCCGCCATCCGGTGACGGGCGGACGCGCGGGGCTGCATGGGGAGGAGCTGGGACATCTGCTGGCGCAGCTGCAATATGTCGCCCGCGCCCATCCAGGGGCCAAGTGGTGAACGGCGCGGCGCTCGAGGTTCCAGAGATCGGAGGCGCGGCCCGCCCTTCCGACACGCCTGCCGGCTCGCTCCGCTCCGAAGGATCCAGGCGCGGCGACCTTGCCAGGGCGCGCGCCTGGGCCGTCGCGGCGGCCGTGCCGGACCCGGAGATCCCGGCGGTCACGCTGGAGGATCTGGGGATCCTGCGCGACGTCAGGATCGAGGATGGGACGGCGGTGGCCACTGTGACCCCGACCTATACCGGCTGCCCTGCCACGCTCGCCATCGAGCTGGCGGTGGAGACCGCGCTGCGCGATGCCGGCTTCGAGGCGCGGATCGAGCGGGCGATCTCCCCTGCCTGGTCCACCGATTGGATCACGGACGAAGGCCGCGAGAAACTCCGCGCCTACGGGATCGCGCCGCCGCCCAAGGCCTCGAACTCGATCCGCGCGCTGTTCGGAGAGCCGGCGGCGACCTGCCCGCTCTGCGGTTCGGAAAACACCGAGCGGGTCAGCGAGTTCGGCTCCACACCCTGCAAGGCGCTCTACCGCTGCCGCGACTGCCGCGAGCCGTTCGACGCGTTCAAGTGCCTCTAGGAGACCGCATGCGGGGGTTTCGCGAACTCACGGTGGCCGAGGTGCGGCGGGAGACTCCGGATGCGGTCTCCATCGCCTTCGACCAGCCTCCGGAGGGCGATTGGGCGTTTCGGCCCGGCCAGTACCTGACTCTGCGGCGCAAGGCCGAGGGCGCCGAGCTGCGGCGCAGCTATTCGATCTGCTCCGCCCCGGGGGAGCCTTTGCGCGTGGGGATCAAGCGGGTGGAGCACGGCCGCTTTTCAGGTTGGGCCTGCGAGGCCGTCCGCCCCGGCGACCGGATCGAGGTCCTGCCGCCCGAAGGCCGCTTCGGCGTCGCGCCGGGCGGCGCGCATGACTATCTGCTGATCGGCGCGGGCAGCGGGATCACGCCGCTGATGGCCATCGCCGCGGCGGTGCTGGAGGGCGAGCCCGACAGCCGCGTCACGCTGGTCTACGGCAATCGCGACGCCGGCTCGATCATGTTCCACGAGGCGCTGGAGGACCTGCGGGACCGTCATCTGGCGCGCTTCCGCCTGATCCATGTGCTGAGCCGGGAGGCTCAGGACGTGGACCTGCTGCACGGGCGCATCGACGGGGAGCGGCTGCAGGCCATGGCGGCTGGGGGCTTGGTCGACGTCGAGGACTGCGACGGCGTCTTTTTGTGCGGGCCGGGCGAGATGATCGACGAGGCGGCGGAGGCGCTGCAGGGTCTGGGCGTCGCGCCCGAAAGCATCCATTTCGAGCGGTTCACCGCGGCGGCGGACGCCGCGCCGCCGAGACCCGCGTCGACCCGCGCCCAGGCGGCGGCGAAGGCGGGGGCCCAGGTCACCGCGGTGCTCGACGGCGCGGCGCGCCGATTCGAACTGAACGACGGCACGGTGCTGGACGCGGCCCATGCCGCGGGGCTCGAGCTGCCTTATTCCTGCGCCGGCGGCATGTGCTGCACCTGCCGCTGCAAAGTGGTCGAGGGCGCGGCGGAGATGGACGTCAACTACTCTCTCGAGCCGTGGGAGGTGGAGGCGGGCTACGTCCTCGCTTGCCAGGCGCGGCCGACGACGCCGACCCTGACGCTCGACTTCGACCAGGTCTGAGCGGAGCGCCTGCCGGTCCGTCGGACCGGCCGCCGCGAGGGGGGCTCGATGCCCCCCGAGAGGCGAGCTTTCGGAACGGGCAAGGGGTGTGCAAGCTTGCACACCTCATCAACTGTCTGAAATCGCCATCATACTCAAAATTATGAATGCATAAGCACGCATGCTCAGGTGGCGAGCTGGGGCAGGGGGCGGCTGCGGCCGTCCTCGTCCACGGCGACGAAGGTGAACTCGGCCTTGGTGACCCGGTAGCGCTCGACCGCCGGGGTCGCGCGGGTGATCCAGGCTTCGACGCCGATGCGCATGGAGGTGCGGCCCTCGGTCAGAAGACTGCCGTAGAGCGTCACCAGGTCGCCCACGTGGACGGGGTTCAGAAAGAACATCTCGTCGACTTTCAGCGTTACCACCCGGCCGCGGGCGCGGGTCTTGGCGACGACCGAGGCGCCGAGGTCCATCTGCGCCATCAGCCAGCCGCCGAAGATGTCGCCGTTGGCGTTGGTGTCAGCCGGCATGGCGAAGGTCTGCAGCACCAGGTCCCCGGCAGGCGCGTCCGGCTCGTCTCGATCGCTCATCGGCCCCTCTCGATCCGGCGCGGCGCGGCCGGGGTCACAGGCCCGGCCCGGCAGGGCCCGGGTCGAGATCCTGGGCGAAGACCAGCCGATGTCCCTCGGGCGTGGCCAGCTCCACCTCGCGGCAGCCGTAGGAGGTGTCCTCGGGCCCGCGCAGCAGGGCGGCGCCGCCGGCGCCGGCCGCCATGGCGAAGTCGCGCAGGTCCGACACGTAGACGTAAAGGCTCCAGCCCTCGGTCGGAGGCGCGGCGTCGCCGCGCTGCAGCGCCACCGTGACGGCGCCCCAGAACACGATGCCGAAGCTCGCCGCGCCGGTCTCGTCGCGCCTCAGACCGGCGAGATGGAAGCCCAGCGCGTCGGAGAAGAACGCGGCCAACGCCTCAGGGTCCGCGGTGGTCAGCACCGGCATGGCGCGCAGGGCGGTCATCGGGGGTCTCCGGTCGGCGGTCCTAGTAGAGCGTCTTGGCGTATCGCGCCTCGAGCTCGTCGTCGGTGGGCTTCGGTCCCGCCGGCGCATAGCCGATATGGGCGTCGAGCATCTCGGCGGTCGAGGGGATGGGCCGCTCCGGCGGCCAGCTCTCGGGCTGCCAGAGGCGCGAGCGCAGGAAGGCCTTGGAGCAGTGCAGGAACACCTCTTCGGTCTCGATGCGGATCACGGTGAGGGGCAGCCGGCCGCGGGTTTCGAAGCGGGCGCGGATGGTCTCTTCGTCGTGGATCGCGGCGGGCCCGTTGATGCGCAGCGTGTCCTTGACGCCGGGGATCAGGAAGATCGCGGCGGCGCGAGGATGCGACAGCAGATTGGTCAGACCGTCGAGCCTATTGTTGCCGGGCCAGTCTGGGATCAGGATCGCCCGGTCGCCGTCGCAGCGCACGAAGCCGGGCGCGTCGCCCTTGGGGGAGACGTCGAGCCGCTCGCCGTCGGAGGTCGCCAGGGTCAGGAAGGGGCTCGCGGCGATGAAGGCGCGGACATGGTCGTCGATGCGGTCGAGCTGCTTGTCGACGGCGCGCTGCATGGGCGGGCCGTAGATGGCGCGCAGGGCGGCCTCGTCGGTGATCATCGCGGCGGTCCCTTTCGGCGGCAGGCGGCGACGGGGCCGCACGAGGAAGCCTAGACGGGCCGGGGCGCGGGCGACAAGCGGCGCCGGCGCGTCGGGCGGGACGGAGCGCCAGCGGCCATGCGCTCGCAAGGCGAGCGCGCGCGGGCGTCCGCCCGCGCCTGCGGGGAGGTCCCCGCAGATGGCCGCGACGGCGAGCGGAGCGCGGCGGTCAGTCCTGGGAGGGAGCCTCGGGCGCGTCGGAGGAGCCTTCGGCCGATGGCTCGGCCGCGTCAGGCGCGCCGGCGGCGGCGACGCCCACCATCGCCGGGCGCAGCAGACGGCCTGAGATGGTGAAGCCCGGCTGCATGACCTGAATGATCGTCCCGGCCGCCGCGCCGGGGACCGGCGCTTCGAACATCGCCTGGTGCAGCTGCGGATCGAAGCGGTCGCCTTCGGCCGGGTCCACCTGCACGATGGCGTGCTTTTCGAAAGCGTTGACCAGCTCCCGCTGGGTCAGCTCCACCCCTTCCAGCACCGGGCCGGCGGCGGCGCGCATGTCCTCGTCGGCGGCGGCCAGGGCGCGCGTGAGGTTGTCGTAGACCCCAAGCAGATCGCGCGCGAGCTGCGTGCCGCCATAGGCGCGCGCCTCCTTCACGTCGCGCTCCGCCCGCTTGCGCACGTTCTCATTGTCGGCGAGCGCGCGCAGGAGCTGATCCTTGAGGGCGTCGCGCTCGGCCTCGACCTCGGCCAGGCGCGCCACGGGGTCCGGGGTCTCCTCCGCCTCGGGCGCATCCTCGACCGGCGCGTCGCCTTCGGCGGCGTCGGCCTCAGCTTCGGCGATCGCCTCCGCCGCGGCCATGGCCGGGTCGATCGGGGCCTCGGCCGCCGCCTCCACGTCGTCGTCCTGAGCCCTGCGGGCCTCGTTCGCCTCTTGGGACATGCTCACAGCGCCTTTCCGCCGCGTCGCCGTTCGCTCACCAGCCGGCCCATCAGACGGGCGGTGTAGTCCACGATCGGCACCACGCGGCCGTAGTTGAGGCGCGTGGGGCCGATGACCCCGAGCGCGCCGATGATTCGTCGTTCCGCATCCATATAAGGAGCGATCACCAAAGAAGAACCTGACAGCGAGAAGAGCTTGTTCTCCGATCCGATGAAGACGCGCACGCCTTCGCCCTGCTCGGCCAGCTCCAGCAGGTCGAGCAGGTCGGACTTGCGCTCCAGATCGTCGAAGAGTCGGCGCATGCGCTCCAGCTGCTCTTCGCCGTCGACGTCGCCCAGCAGGTTGGAGCGGCCCCGCACCAGCAACCGCTCCGGCCCCGCGCCGCCATCTCCGGACCAGACCGCCACCCCCTGCTCGACCATGGAGGCGGCTAGGGCGTCGAGCTCGGCTCGCCGGGCGGCGATCTGCTCGGTCACCACCTGGGCGGCCTCCGACAGGGTGCGCCCGCGCAGGGCGGCGTTGAGGAAGTTCGCCGCCTCCTGCATGGCCGCGGGGGTGACGCCGGAGGGCGGGGCGAACATGCGGTTCTCGACCGTTCCGTCCTCCTTCACCAGAACGGCGAGCGCCATGTCGGGGGAGACGGCGACGAATTCGAGATGCCGCACTGCGGCCTCGGCCTTGGGGGCCAGGACCAGCGAGGCGGTCGAGGTCAGGCCCGAGAGCATCGAGCCGGCTTCCGCCACCACCTCGGCCACCGCGGCGTCGGACCCGCCGACGGCGCGCTCGATCTCCCGCCGCTCATCGTCGGAGACGTCGCCGATCTCCAGCAGCCCGTCGACGAACAGGCGCAGGCCCGACTGGGTCGGCACACGGCCGGCCGAGACATGGGGGGAGCCCAGAAGGCCCAGATGCTCCAGATCCTGCATGACGTTGCGGATCGTGGCGGCGGACAGGGATTTGTCGAGGGCGCGCGACAGGGTGCGCGAGCCGACGGGATCGCCGGTCTCCAGATAGGTCTCCACCAGCCGGCGGAAGATGTCGCGGCTGCGGTCGTTGAGGTCCGAAAGCTTGGCGGGGTCTTCGCTCATCGCGTGCGGCGTGGCCCTTGTTGCGAAGGCTTCAACACCAGACGTGGCGACGGATTTATGACGCGCGGCGGGCAGGGTCAATCGGACCCGCGGTCGCGCGCGCGGCCTGGGCGCGCCGGATCGGTCGAATGCGCGGCAAATACCTGGCGAGCTTGCCGCTTGCCGCGTTGCGGCGCATCGGGAGGGCTCTTAAGACACCGACCCGAAACACCTTCCCCTCGCGCTTCAATCGAAGGAGGCGCCCATGCGCCCGTCCCGCCGCGACCGCGACCAGCTCCGCCCCGTCAGCCTCGAAACCGGGGCGACCAAGCACGCCGAAGGGTCCTGCCTGATGCGCATGGGCGACACGCATGTGCTGTGCACGGCGTCGATCGAGCCGCGGGTGCCGCCCTGGCTGCGCGGCGGAGGCCTGGGCTGGGTGACGGCCGAATACGGCATGCTGCCCCGCGCCACCACGACCCGGAACCGGCGCGAGGCGACGGCGGGCAAGCAGGGCGGGCGGACGCAGGAGATCCAGCGCCTCATCGGACGCAGCTTGCGCGCCGGCACGGACCGGGTGGTGTTGGGCGAGCGGCAGATCACCGTCGATTGCGACGTGCTGCAGGCGGATGGCGGCACCCGCTGCGCCTCCATCACCGGCGGCTGGGTGGCGCTGCGCCTCGCCGCGCAAAAGCTGGTGGATGCGGGGGAGCTGAGCGAAAACCCCATCTCCCAGCACGTGGCCGCCGTGTCCTGCGGGGTCCATGGCGGGCAGGTGGTGCTCGACCTCGACTACGCCGAGGACAGCGAGGCCGGGACGGACGCCAACGTGGTGATGACCGGAGCCGGCGGGCTGGTGGAGGTGCAGGGCTCGGCCGAAGGCGCGACGTTCTCTCGCGCGGAACTGGACGAGATGCTCGACCTCGCCGGCCGCGGCATCGCCCAGCTGGTCGAGGCCCAGAAGACCGCGGTCGGCGCGTGACCCGCACGGTCGGCGC
>JBCCPD010000038.1:0-15759 GCA_039025075.1 Pseudomonadota bacterium
TCCGCCAGAACATCATCGCTCGGTCGTTTGCGGGACATGTTTTTCGTCACCTGCCTTGTGCATTCGGCTGTGATACGCCGCCGTCCTTGATGCGGATCACCCTCGAAGCCCGGCTTCGAACGATTTTCGCATGAGACTTTGGTAGGCACCTTTCGCGCCCGATCACCACAGGAGAGACCATGCCATCATCCGCCGTGTTCTTCTATGGTTCGTTGCGCGATGAAATCCTTTTGTCTTGCGTGCTGGGACGGGATCCTGCGGACGTGCGGCTGAGTCCCGCCCGATTGCCCGACCATGAGGTCCGCGCCGTGGAGGGACAGGCGTTTCCCTGCCTGGCGGCGGCGCCGGGGCGCGAGGCGCCGGGCGCGTTGCTCGAGGCCGCGAGCGAGGAGGAGCTGACGCGCATCCTGTTCTTCGAGGACGACGAGGAGTTCGAGCTGCGCCCGGCCACGGTGCGTCTGGACGCGCGGCCCGGGCGCGAGGGGGCGTCGCCAAACGGGCCGGGGCTCGACGGGATGGAAGAGGTGGAGGCGCTGGTCTGCCGACCCATCGGCGCGATCCGCCCCGGCGGGGCATGGAGCTACGAGGCCTGGCCGCCGTCGCAGCGCGCGCGTCTGAGGGAAGCGGCGCGCGAGGTCATGCGGATCTACGAGGCCGGGGCCGACTGGTCCGACCCGGCGCTCTGGCCGGGCATCGAGAGCCGGGCGGCGGCCAGGGTGCGCGCCGCCGCCGCGCCGCGGCGCGGCGGCCTGGTCCGGCGCGATCCGCCGGACGCGCCGCGGGTCGAGGCCCACGACCATCCCCATGCGGGCTTTCACGCGGTGGAGCGGATGCGCCTGCGCGTGCCGCGCCTGGGCGGCGGCCTTTCGGACCCGGCCGAGCGCACGGTCTGGGCCACCGGCGACGCGGCGATCGTCCTGCCCTACGATCCGCGGCTCGACGCGGTGCTGCTGGCGTCGCAATGGCGCCCCGGTCCTTTCGCGCGCGGCGACGCGCAGTGCTGGACCGTGGAAGCGCCGGCGGGACGGGTCGATCCGGACGAAACCCCCGAAGACGCCGCGCGGCGGGAGCTGCGGGAAGAGACCGGCCTCGCTCCGCACCGGCTGGAGGCGGCGGGCGGCTGGTATCCTTCGCCCGGATCCACCACGCAGTTCTTCTACACCTTCCTGGCCGAGGCGGATCTGAGCGGCGTTCCCGAGACGGGCGCCCTGGGCGGGCTGGAGACCGAGGCGGAGGAGATCCTGTCCCGCGTCGTGCCGTTCTCCGCCGCGATGGCGATGGCCGACGACGGGGGCGTCGATTGCGGTCCGGCGCTGACGCTTCTGCTGTGGCTCGCGCGCCATCGCGAGCGGCTGCGCGCGCTATGGCTTTGACGCGGCGGTCGACGGGGCCGCGCGCGCCGCGCCGGCTTGCGCGGGCTCGGGGCGGGGTCTAAGTCCCGAAGCGCCCGCCCGAAGGCGGGCCGCGCCGCCCGGACCAGCCGCGAAGGACCGCTCCGCATGACCATTCGCAAGGACCTCGCGGACGCCGTGGGAAACACGCCTCTGATCCGGTTGCGCAAAGCCTCCGAACTGACGGGCTGCGAGATCCTGGGCAAGGCCGAGTTCCTCAACCCCGGCCAATCGGTGAAGGACCGCGCCGCGCTCTACATCATCAAGGACGCCGTCGCACGCGGCGATCTGCGCCCCGGCGGCACGATCGTCGAGGGCACAGCGGGCAACACCGGGATCGGCCTGGCGCTCGTCGGCGCCTCGATGGGCTTTCGCTCGGTGATCGTGATCCCCGAGACGCAGAGCCAGGAGAAGAAGGACATGCTGCGGCTCGCCGGGGCCGAGCTGGTGGAGGTTCCGGCCAAGCCCTACCGCAACCCCAACAACTTCGTGCGCTATTCCGGCCGCCTGGCGGCGGAGCTGGCCAAGACCGAGCCGGAAGGGGCGATCTGGGCCAACCAGTTCGACAACGTGGCCAACCGTCAGGCCCATGTGGAGACGACCGCGCCGGAGCTGTGGGCGCAGACCGGCGGCGCGCTCGACGGCTTCATCTGCGCCGTCGGCTCTGGCGGCACGCTCGCCGGCGTGGCGCTGGGGCTGCGGGAGCGCCGCAAGGACGTCAAGATCGGGCTGGTCGATCCGGACGGGGCGGGTCTCTACAGCTATTTCACTCGGGGCGAGATCGCCATGGAGGGCTCGTCCATCGCCGAAGGGATCGGCCAGGTCCGCATCACCAAGAACCTAGAAGGGCTGGAGGTGGACTTCGCCAGCAACGTCTCCGACGCCGAAGGGCTGCCGGTGATGTTCGATCTGCTGACCGACGAAGGGCTTTGCCTGGGCCTGTCCTCGGGCATCAACGTCGCCGGGGCGATCCGCCTGGCCCGCGAGCTGGGCCCTGGCCACACCATCGCGACGATCCTGTGCGACTACGGCACGCGGTACCAGTCGAAGCTCTACAATCCCAGCTTCCTGCGCGAGAAGGGGCTGCCCGCGCCCGCGTGGCTGGAAACGCGGCGCGAGGGCGTGCCGGCCGTTTTCGAGGATGACGCGTGAGGCGGCCTTGCCGGGCGCCCTGGCCGACCCGCGCCTTCCTCCGCGTCGCCGCGCCGCCGAGGTCCCGGGCCGTGGCGACGGCGGTGTCCCGCGCGGCTTGGCGGGCGGGGCCGGCGGCGGCGCTGATCCTGGTTCTGGGTCTGGCGGGCTGGGCGATCGCCCCGGCCCCGGCTCAAGCGCAAGCGGAGGGTTCGGACGTGCCCACCGCCGCGCAGATGCAGCAGGACGCCCAGGCGCTCGAGACCGTCTTCGCGACGTGGCGCGACAACGCCGCGCGGGTCGAGGACGCTCTGGCGGAGGGCACGGCCTCCACCGCCGCCTTCGAGGTTCTGCGCGAGGCTCTGGCGGGCGACCGCGCCGCCGCGCGCACGCTCGCCGACCGCATCGCCGCGGCGCTCGAGCCGCTGACGCGGGAGCTTTCCGCTCTTCAGGCCACGTCCGACGGTCCGCCGGCGTCGGCGGAGGACGGCGCCGCCGACGCCGTCGACGCGCCGCCGCCGCCCGACGCGGTGGCCGAGGACATCCGTGCGTTGCAGGACCGCATCGACCGGCTCGACGCCAGTCAGCGGCTGGCCGAGCGCGCCTACGCCCGCGCCGACGCCTTGATCGGAGAGATCGACGATCTGGTGCGCGCGCGTCTCGCCGATCAGCTGTTTTCGATGGGGCCCTCGCCTCTGGTTCCGGCGCGTTGGACCGAAGCGGCGGCCGAGTACGCGGATCTGGGCCGCCGGGTGGTGAACGAGGCGCGCTACAATGCCCGGCTTCGGCCCGCCGGGGGCGGCGTGGGCGTCTTCGTCACCTTGGTGGCCGCCGCGGCCGCGGCGGCGATCCTGGCCTTCGTGGTGCGCAACCGCCTGATCACCGCCGTCGCCGCCTGGGCCGGGCCGGAGCCGTCGCGCGCCCGGCGCACCGCCGCCTCCGGCCTGGGGGCCGTGCTGAGCCTGATCACCCCCGGCGCGGCGGTGGCGCTTCTGTCCGCCGCCGTGGACGCCAGCGGCCTGCTGGGGCCGGCGGGACGGGCGCTGGCCCCGGCGGCGCTGGGCAGCCTGATCTTCGCGGTGCTCGCCAGGGGGCTGAGCCAGGCCTTCTTCTCCGCCCGCGCGCCGACCCTGCGCATCGCCGCCGTCGGCGACGAGGAGGCGGTCCGCGGCGCCCGCGCGGTGGTGCTTCTGATCCTGGGCGTCATGGGCCACGGCATCTTCGTCGGCGGGGCCCGAGACGCCGGACTGTCGCCGTCCACCCTCTCGCTGGCCAACGCCGTCTGGGTCACGGTCACCGCCTTCGGCCTGTGGCGCCTGACGCGGTTCCTGATCCGCTCCGCCCCCGCTGCCGGCCTGGCGGCGGCGGAGGAGGACGCGGCGGCGGCGCCCGCCGCGCCGTCCTCGGCCGAAGACGACGCGGCGGCCCAGAGCCGCAATCTGGGCCGCCGCCTCGCCGCGACGGGGGTCTTCGCGTTGCGCTTCGTAGCGCTGGCCGCCACCCTGCTGGCCTGGATCGGGTTCGTGGAGGCGTCGGACCGGCTTTTGATCTCCCCCATCCTGACGTTGGGCCTGGCGGTGCTCGGCATTCTGCTGTTCCACCTGATCTCCGACGGGGTGGAGGCCTATATCGAGGGACGCGGAGCCCCTGCCGAGGGCGTGAGCGACGGCCTGCGCCTGATCCCGCCGCTGGTGATCTTCCTGCTGGGCTGCGCGGCGCTGCCGCTGGTGGCCCTGATCTGGGGCGCCCGGCTGGCCGACGTGGCGGAGGCCTGGAGCCTGGTCGTCGACGGGGTGGACGTGGGCGGCGTCAGCATCTCGCCCATCAACATCCTGACCTTCGTGGTGGTGTTCGGCATCGGCTACAGCCTCACGCGGTTGCTGCAGACCGTTCTGGCGACCTCGGTGCTGCCCAAGACCCGCATGGACGCGGGCGGGCGCAGCGCGGTGGTGTCGGGCCTGGGCTATGTCGGCTTCGGCTTGGCGGCGCTGGTGGCGGTGTCGGCGGTGGGGCTGAACCTGTCGAACCTCGCCATCGTCGCCGGCGCGCTGTCGGTGGGCATCGGCTTCGGCCTGCAGACCATCGTCAACAACTTCGTCTCTGGCATCATCCTGCTGATCGAGCGGCCCATCAAGGTCGGCGACTGGATCGAGGTCGGCGGCACCAACGGCACCGTGCGCCGCGTGTCGGTCCGCGCCACGCAGATCGAGACCTTCGACCGCTCCGCCCTGATCGTCCCGAACTCGGAGCTGATCTCCGGCCGCGTGGTCAACTACACCCACGGCAACAGCCTGGGCCGGGTGATCATCAAGGTGGGCGTCGCCTACGGCACCGACACCCGCAAGGTGGAGCGGGTGCTGCGCGAGATCGTCTCGGCCGAGAAGCGGGCGCTGCAATACCCGCCGCCGCATGTGCTGTTCATGGGCTTCGGCGCCGACAGCTTGGATTTCGAGATCCGGCTGATCCTGCGCGACATCCTCACGATCCTGGCGGTGACCTCGGACACGCACCACGAGATCAACCGCCGTTTCGTGGAGGAAGGGATCGAGATCCCGTTCGCCCAGCGCGTGATGCACGTGGCCGAGCCCGAGCGGCTCGCCGCCGCTCTGCGCGCCGGGGCCGAAGGGGCCGCCGCGGGCGGCGAGGTCGCGGCGAACGGCGACGCCTCGGCCGCGCCGGCCCCCGGGCCGCAGTCGCTGGCCCGGTCCGCCGCCGGCGATCCTGGCCCGGGCGAGCCGGACCCAGAACGATAGGAAACCCCCGCCGATGACTCAGACCGCCCTTTACCGCCAGGACGCCTACCTGACCGCCGCGCCCGCGCGCGTCGTCGCCGTCGAGGAGGGGGGCGTCCTGCTGGACCGCTGCCTCTTCTACCCAAGGGGCGGCGGCCAGCCGGGCGACCGCGGGGTTTTGGAGACGTCGGCCGGACCGGTCGCTGTGGTCGAGGCGCTGAAGGCGGCCGACGGCGTCTCCTCGGTTCTGACGCTGGAGGAGGGGGCCGCCGCGCCGGCGGTGGGCGACGGGGTGACCCAACGGCTAGACGAGGGCTTTCGCCGCGGCTGCATGCGCGTTCACACGGCGCTGCACCTGCTGTCGGTGGCCCTGCCGCTGCCGGTGACCGGCGGCTCGATCTCCCCCGACAAGGGCCGGCTCGATTTCGACATGGAAGCGCCGCCTGAGGACAAGGACGCGCTGCAGGCCGCCCTGCAGGCCCTGATCGACGGCGATCACGAGGTGAGCGAGGAGTGGATCACGGATGCCGAGCTGGAGGCGAACCCGGGCCTGGTGAAGACCATGGCCGTCAAGCCGCCCATGGGCCATGGGCGCGTGCGCCTGGTGCGCATCGGGCGGCGCGAGGCGACGGTCGATCTGCAGCCCTGCGGCGGCACCCATGTGCGCTCCACCGGAGAGATAGGGCGCGTTCGGATCGGCAAGATCGAGAAGAAGGGCAAGCGCAACCGCCGCGTGAACCTGCACCTGGAGCCGTGAGGCTGCGCCGCGCGGGACCTGACGACGTCGATCGCATCCTGCAGATCCGCGCCGAGGTGCGGGAGAACCGGCTTTCCGACCCCTCCGCCGTGCGCCGGCCGCAGACGCTCGCCTTCGTGGATCGCGGGCTGATCCACGTGGCGGAGACGGCGCGGGGCGTCGACGGGTTTTCCGCCGCCGACCCGGACGACGGGTTTCTATGGGCGCTGTTCGTGGCGCCTCAGGCGGAGGGCCGCGGCCTCGGCGCCGCCTTGCTCGCCGCGGCTTTGGCGGACCTGCGCGCCTCAGGCCTGACCTCGGCCCGGCTGGAGACTGATCCGGGCACGCGGGCGGAGGGGGTCTACCGTCGTCGCGGCTGTGGGTCTCCCAGGGCCTGAACGCCAAAGGCGAGGTCGTGATGGAGTTCGCCTTGGCGCCCTCGCCGTCCGCGCCGAAGACCCGCTCGGACCGGCCGGCCGCCTGAGCGCGCCCGCGGGCGCTGCGCATTGGGCTGCTAAGGGCTATCGCTTCAAAACCGGGCGGCGGCGAGCGCCCGCGCCCCGATCTCGCAGCCTGGCTTGGCGCCGGTTCGCGGCGGGCGTATGGGTTGCGGCGTTTCGACGTCGCCGCGGGAGCGCCGAGCATGTCTCAGTCCGATCCTCAGCTTCTGGTCTCCACCGACTGGCTGGCTCAGCATCTGAGCGCGCCTGACGTACGCGTGCTCGACGGCTCCTTCCACCTCCCCGACACGGGCCGGGACGCCAAGGCGGAATACGCCGAAGCGCACATCCCCGGCGCCCGCTTATTCGACATCGACGAGATCGCCGACACGCGGTCGGAGCTGCCGCATATGGCCCCGCCGCCGGAGAAGTTCACCAGCCGGATCCGGGCCATGGGCGTCGGCGACGGGCACCGGGTGGTGGTCTACGACCAGGCCGGCCTGTTCTCCGCCGCCCGCGTGTGGTGGATGTTCCGCCTGATGGGCCATCGCGACGTCGCGGTGCTCGACGGCGGCCTGCCGAAATGGATCGCCGAGGGGCGAGAGACCGAGGACCTGCCCCCCGTCGCTCGCGACCGTCACTTCACGCCGCGCCGCGATGCCGGGCTCGTGCGCGACGTCACCCAGGTGGCCGAGGCGGTGAAGCTGGGCCGCGAGCAGATCGTGGACGCCCGCGCCCCCGGCCGCTTCGCCGGCGAGGCGCCCGAACCGCGCCCGGGCCTTCGCGCCGGCCACATGCCGGGCGCCCGCAACGTGCATTACGCGACGCTGACGAACGAGAACGGCACGATGAAGGACGCCGACGCCCTGCGCGCGGCCTTCGAGGCCGCCGGCGTCGACCTCGACCGCCCCGTCATCACCACCTGCGGCTCGGGCGTCACCGCCTGCGTGCTGGCCCTGGCGCTGGAGCGGCTCGGCAAGCGCGACTGGTCGGTCTACGACGGGTCGTGGACCGAGTGGGGCTCCTATCCCGACCTCGCCGTGGAGACGGGCCCCGCGCGATGACCGGGCGGGAGGGCGGGCGCGAAACCTCCGTCGTCATCACCTATCTGGAGATGCGCGAGCGGCCCGCCGGCCCGTTCCCGTCCCTGCCGGTCAACGCCCCGGTGTCGTTGATGCGGGCGGCCGCGCCTACGCCGCGCTACTTCCTCTACCTCTACGACACAGCCGGCGAAGGGCATCACTGGACCGACCGCCATGGCGACGCGCCGGAGACCCTGCGCGCGTTCGTGGGCCATGAGGACGTCTCTCTCTTCTCGCTGATCTGGGAGGGCTGGCCAGGAGGCCTTCTGATGCTCGACTGGCGCGAGCCGGGGGTCTGCGATCTGGCCTATCTGGGCCTCGGGACGCCGCTGCGCGGCCGCGGCCTGGGCCCTTGGCTGCTGGGCGAGGCGATCCGCATGGGCTGGGATCGCGACGGGGTGGCGCGGATGACGGTCAACACCTGCACGCTGGATCACCCCAAGGCGCTGGGCATGTACCAGCGCGCCGGCTTCGTTCCGGTGAGGCGCGAAGAGGTGTCGCGGGCCCTGGACGGGACCTGAGCGGCGTCTCATTTTCTGAGGATGTTCGCCGAGCGTTGCGCGTTCCTGAGACGCCTATAGCGCGGTCCCTTCGGCGGGCCAGCGGATCAGCCTTCACATCATTGTCAGACGTCAGCGTGTGAATTTTTCCCACGTTTGACTATCTGTCTGCGCATCGGCCGGAGGCGATCCCCGCTCCGGCCAGAGGACTACGACTCGGGAAAGGAGATCCCAATGATCCGCATGTTCGCTTCGGCCGCCGCCGCGCTCGCCATGACCGCCTCGGCCGCCCTCGCCGCCGGCAAGGACATCGTCGACACCGCCGTGGGCGCCGGCACGTTCAACACCCTCGTCGCCGCCGTGCAGGCCGCCGACCTGGTCGACACGCTGAAGGGCGAGGGCCCTTTCACCGTCTTCGCGCCGACCGACGAGGCCTTCGCGGCGCTGCCCGAGGGCACGGTCGAGAGCCTGCTGCTGCCGGAGAACAAGGACCAGCTCGTCGCCGTGCTGACCTACCACGTGGTGCCGGGCAAGGTGATGTCCGCCGATCTCGCCGGTCAGGAGATCGCCGCCGCCACCGTTCAGGGTCAAGCGGTCAGCATCGACGGCCGCGACGGCGTGACCGTCGACGGAGCCAACGTCATCGCCGCGGACGTCGAGGCGACCAACGGCGTCATCCACGTCATCGACGCGGTGATCCTGCCCGAGTGATCGGGCGGTCTTCGCGACGAGCGCACCGGATCCGCGCCGACCAGGCGCGGGTCCCGAGCCGGTCGGGCCGCGGCGTCGTCATCGCCCACGGGCGGGGCCGAGGAGCGATCGAGGAGGGGGCGGCCCGCCACGGGACCGCCCCTTCCGCCGTTTCGGGGCGGTCGCGTCGGAGCGCCGTCTGAAGACCGTGGTCTGGAGAGCGGGCGCCACGCCTCAGGCGGTCGCCTTCTCCGTAGTTTCGGTTGCGGCCCCTGCCGCCGCATGGGCGCGCTCAGTCTCCGTGAGGTCCGCGTCGCTGTCGACGCGCACGCGCACCTCCTTGCGGGCGAACTGGATGCCGTTGCGGTCGAACTCCCTCTGCACGCGGTTGTAGATCTCCTTGCGCAGGACGAACTGCTTGCCCGGCTTGGCGCGGAACTTGCCGCGCATGACGATGCCGATGTCGTTGACCTCCAGCACGCCCTGGCTCTTGAACGGCTCCAGGAAATCGTCCTTCAGCTCCGGGATGGCGATCATGTCCTTGCCGATCTGCTTGAAGATGTTCTTCACCGCCTTCAGGTCCGTGTCGAAGGGCACGGTGAACTTCAGCTTCATGATCACCCAGTCGCGAGAGTAGTTGGTGATCTGCGGCACCTCGCCGTAGGGGATCGTGTGAACCGCGCCGAGGTGGTGGCGCAGCTGCAGGGAACGGATGGAGATCTTCTCCACCGTGCCCACGGTCCCGCCGATGTCGATGAACTCCCCGGTGCGGAAGGCGTCGTCGATCAGGAAGAAAAGGCCGGAGACCACGTCCGCCACCAGCTTTTGCGCACCGAAGCCGATGGCCAGGCCCAGGATGCCGGCGCCGGCCAGCAGCGGCGTGACGTCGACCCCGAGGTTCGACAGGCCGATCAGCACGGTCATCAAGACGATGGTCGACTGCACGAACCAGCTGAGCAGCGGCAGCACGGTCGACAGGCGGGAGGCGCCGGCGCCGCCCATCTCAGCCTCCTCGTCCGGGCCCTCGCCTTCGGTCTGCTCCCGCGCCAGGCGCGTGTTGAACCACAGGCGCGAGGCCTCCCAGGCGATGTAACCGACGATGACTACGGACGCGAAGCGAGCCAGCCCCGCCACGATGGGGTTGGCCGAGCCCAGCAGCAGCGCGAAGAACGACACGTCCCAGATGTTGGAGATGGTCAGGATCACCGCCGCCAGCGCGATCACCCGCCCGATGCGGATCCAGGAGCGGACCATCGCCATGTGCGCCCGCTGCGCCAGCTCGCCCTCGCCGGACATGACCGGGGCGAGGTGGCGCACCAGACCCCGCACCAGCGTGTCGAGCGCCGGCGCCATCAGCAGAATGGCGAGCGTCAGCATGTGCTCGCCTTCGAGAATCATCTCCAGCAGACCATTGGCGATCAGCGCCTCGGCCAGCGCCCAGCAGGCCGCGACCGCGATCAGCGCGAAGCGCGGATAGGCCCGCGCCGCCCACTCCTCGGCCGGGGTCACCTCGTCGAAGCCGCGCATCATGTCGCGCAGCCCGTCGCGGTGCTTCCAGGCCGTCCAGCCCAGCCAGGCGAAGGCGCCGAAGTTGAACCAGAAGCCGATGCGTGACTCGCCCGGCGGCACGCCCATCTGGCTGTTGAAGGTGACCAGCGCGTAGGCCGCCCCCATCAGGATGGAGATGCCGATGACGTTGCGATGCAGCGCCAGCGCGGTCGCGTCCGTGGCGTTGACCATGCGCAGCGGCGGCGCGAAGGGCGCCAGGATGAAGCGGGAGACCGCGGCGATGATGCGCGGCACCATCACGAGGTAGATCGCGATGGGCGACATGATGATCATGTCCTCCGGCGCCACGATCCGCACCAGCGCGAACCGGGCCGCGAAGTAGAAGATCAGCAGCTTGCCCACGTCGAGGGCGAGGCGCTGCGCCAGCACGATGACCGTCTCGCGCAGGCCGCCGCCGCGCTCCGTCGCCGCCCGGATGCGCCGGCGCCAGCCGCCGGCGGCCCGCTCGACCACCTGCTCCGCCGCTAGGCCCGCGCCGATGCCGGCCGCCAGCAGGACGAAGAACATCAGAACGCCGGAGGCGCCGCGGTCGGCCGCGAAGGTGGCGAAGGCCTGGCCCTGGGTGACCAACGCGCCGGGCAGCTTCAGCGTCGCGTCGACGACGGAGGCGACGACGCCTGACAGCCCCAGCTCAAGCGCCGCCAGCGGGTTGACCGCGCCGGCGGCCGCGGTCGCCTCCTCCGCGGGAACGTCGGCCATCAGGCGATCCAGCAGGATGCCGCGCACGTCTTCGTCGGACATGCGGGCGACCATGGCCGCGGCGGCCTCGGGGCTGTCGATCGCGACCTCTTCGGCGGCGTCGCCGCCGCTCGAGCCCATCCCGGGCATCTGAGCCGACGCCGGCGCGGCGGCGAGGGTGGCCAGGGCCAGAACGGCCAGCAGGCGCTTGAGGACGGACCAGGGCATCTGCGTCTCCGAAGCTTGCAGGCGCCCGCGTCGGAAGGGGGCCTTCGGCGGCTCGATACCCCCGCAGGTCGCCCAACGGCAACACCTCGTTTACCTTCGCGTCGCCCCGAGCCCTCCGGCCGCCCGCAGGCGCCGCTCCAACCGGGCGGCCGGGGCGGCCTCGCCGGCTTCCAGCGCATGCACCCAGGCATGGGTGAGGTGAAAGCGCGCCGCCGGCCCGTCCATCAGCTCCGCCGCCGCCTCATGCAGCGCCGCCATCCGCGCCGCCCGGGCGGCCGTCCGCGGCGCGGCGTGCAGGGCCCGCAGCTCCGCATCCAGCGCCGCCGGATCAGCCGAGACGGTCGGCGACCCAGGCATGGAAGCAGTGCGTCGGCCCGTCCATCGCGGGGGAGAACACGCCCCCGTCGAAGCCCGGCGCCCCGCGGCCCTTGTGCATGCCTTCGACGACCTCGATGTCCTCCACGAAGATGCCGTGCCAGAGCTTGGCGTTGGTTTCGCGCAGCTTGGCGAAGCGCTCGCCCTGCGCCGCCTCCTCGCTCGCGTACCAGATGTCCACATGCTCCTTCAGGCCGTCATGGCCGTCGGGAACCAGCCGGATGGCGTAGACATGGTCGCGGTGCGCGCCCAGCAGCAGGTTGGGGTAGAGCGCGATGTACTCGGCCCCCGTGTCCCAGCGTTCGGGCAGCCCCTCGAAATCCGGAAAGGCGAGCTCCGGGTCGAGCGTGGGGTTGTAGACCACCGTCCCCTGGCCGGAGAACGCGCCCGGCTCCTCGATATGGTAGTGGTCCTCCAGCCGCGAATAGGCGTTCAGGCCCGGATGCACCCAGGGCAGGTGGTAGGACTCGCAGTAGTTCTCCACCGCCAGCTTCCAGTTGGCCGTCAGCTCCAGCGTGAAGGCGCCGTGCTCCCCGCCATGGAACAGCGGCTTGTCGGCGAAGTCCGCCCAGCGGGCGCGCAGCGGCGCGATCCAGTCGTCGAACTCCGGCGCGTCCGGGCTCAGCGTGACGAAGACGCAGTCGAGGAACACGCCCGCCCGCACCGGCACGAGCCCGGTCGCGTCGCGGTTCACCGCCTCATGGGCGTTGAGCCCCGGCCCGCCCACATGCGGCGTGGCCCGCAGCTTGCCGTCGAGGCTGTAGCACCAGGAATGGTAGGGGCAACGGATCACGCCGCCGAAGTTCCGCTTTTCCTCCACCAGGATCATGCCGCGGTGGCGGCAGACGTTCTGGTAGACCTTGAGCGCGCCGTCCCGGTCGCGCAGCAGGAGAAGCGGCGCGCCCATATGGTCCACTGGCATGGCGTCGCCCGGCGCCGGCACGTCCTTGCCGTAGCCGATGCAGACCCAGCCGGCATGGAACAGGTGCGCCCGGTCCAGCGCGACCGACGCCGGATCCGCGTAAAGCGCGTTGGGCAGGCCCCGCGCCGCCTCGATCGGCGCGCGCACCGCCGCCAGCGCGGCGGCGAGGGCGGGGGAGACGGACGTCTGATCCAGCATGGCGGCCTCCGGAATGTCGCGACCTCGCCACCCTGGCCTCGGCGACCGGCGCCGTCGAAGCGCGGAGCGACATGCCGAGGTCGCAATTCAACGCTTGGACTCGTTAAGGACTCTTTCCATTCCGTTAATGTTCCTAATTCGTTCACACCACTGGTAGTGGCCTTCGCCAAGGTCAATCACAAAATCTAGCGAAATGTGTGAAAAAGGGGCTTTACGGCGGACTCGGATTCCATAATCTGGACCGCGGCGCTGGCGAGACCCACAACATATGGTGGTCGAGGCGGCATCTGGGGGTTTCGGCCCTTTTAGCTCACGACCGAACAAGGGCGCGCTCAGCGCCCGAACCGCTCTTGGGACAGGGGCGGTCGGCGGCGACGCCGTGCGTAAACGCGCCCTGGAAAAGGGCCGAGGGAGAGACCGAGATGAAGATCGACCGCCGGTTCACCGCTCAAGGGCAGGACGCCTACGCCGCGTTCGAGTTCCGCGCGACCAGCTCCGAGATCCGCAACCCCGACGGCTCCATCGTCTTCAAGCTGGACGACGCCCAGGTGCCCGCGGGCTGGAGCCAGGTCGCCTGCGACGTCCTCGCCCAGAAATACTTCCGGAAGGCCGGCGTCCCCGCCGCCCTGAAGAAGGTCAAGGAAAAGGGCGTCCCCGAGTTCCTCTGGCGCTCCGTCCCCGACGAGGCGGCGCTGAAGAAGCTGCCCGAGGACGCGCGCTGCATTGGCGAAACCTCCGCCCGGCAGGTCTTCGACCGGCTCGCCGGCGCCTGGACCTATTGGGGCTGGAAGGGCGGCTACTTCACCGCCGAGGCCGACGCCCGCGCCTACTTCGACGAAATGCGCCACATGCTTTGCGCGCAGATGGCCGCGCCGAACTCCCCGCAGTGGTTCAACACCGGCTTGCACTGGGCCTACGGCATCGATGGCCCCTCTCAGGGCCACTTCTACGTCGACTACCTCACCGGCAAGCTGGTGAAGTCGAAGTCCGCCTACGAGCATCCGCAGCCCCACGCCTGCTTCATCCAGTCCGTCCGGGACGACCTGGTGAACGACGGCGGCATCATGGACCTGTGGACGCGCGAGGCGCGGCTCTTCAAGTACGGCTCCGGCACCGGCACCAACTTTTCGCATCTGCGGGCGGAGAACGAGCCGCTGGGCGGGGGCGGCAAGTCCTCGGGGCTGATGAGCTTCCTGAAGATCGGCGACCGCGCGGCGGGCGCCATCAAGTCCGGCGGCACGACCCGCCGGGCCGCCAAGATGGTGATCTGCGACATGGATCACCCGGACATCGAGAAGTTCATCGACTGGAAGGTGATCGAGGAGCAGAAGGTCGCCGCGCTCGTCGCCGGCTCCAAGGCCCATGAAAAGCAGCTCAACGAGATCTTCGGCGCCATCCGCGAGTGGGACGGCCGGGAAGAGGACGCCTTCGACCCCAAGGCCAACCCCGCGCTCAAGAAGGCGATCAAGGCGGCCCGCCGCGCCCTGATCCCCGAGACCTACGTCAAGCGCGTGCTTCAGTACGCCGAGCAGGGCTACGCCTCCATCGAGTTTCCAACCTACGACACCGATTGGGACTCCGAGGCCTACCTGACCGTCTCCGGCCAGAACTCCAACAACTCCGTCCGCGTCACCGACGCCTTCCTCAAGGCGGTCAAGGACGACGCGGATTGGGAGCTGGTGCGCCGCACCGACGGCAAGGTGGCGAAGACGGTGTCCGCGCGGGAGCTCTGGGACAAGATCGGCCATGCCGCCTGGGCCTGCGCCGATCCGGGCATCCAGTTCCACGACAGCGTCAACGCCTGGCACACCTGCCCGGCGGACGGCCCGATCCGCGCCTCCAACCCGTGCTCGGAATACATGTTCCTGGACGACACCGCCTGCAACCTGGCGTCCATGAACCTGCTGACCTTCCTGCGCGAAGGCCGCTTCGACGCGGAGGCCTACGAGCACGCCACCCGCCTCTGGACCGTCACGCTCGAGATCAGCGTGTTGATGGCTCAGTTCCCGTCGAAGGAGATCGCTCAGCGCTCCTACGACTACCGCACCCTCGGCCTCGGCTACGCCAACATCGGCGGACTGCTGATGAACATGGGCCTGAGCTACGACAGCGACGAGGGCCGCGCCCTCGCCGGCGCCCTCACGGCGATCATGACCGGCGTCTCCTACGCCACCTCGGCGGAGATGGCCGGCGAGGTCGGCGCCTTCCCCCGCTTCGATCCCAACGCCGAGACCATGCTGCGCGTCATCCGCAACCACCGTCGCGCCGCCTATGGCGAGACCTCCGGCTACGAGGACCTCGCGGTCCTGCCCGTCGCCCTCGACCACGCCAACTGCCCCGACGCGCACCTGCTGGACCGCGCCCACGCGGCCTGGGACGCGGCGCTGGAGCTCGGCGAGAAGCACGGTTTTCGCAATGCCCAGTCCTCGGTCATCGCGCCGACCGGCACCATCGGCCTGGTGATGGACTGCGACACCACCGGCATCGAGCCCGACTTCGCCCTGGTGAAGTTCAAGAAGCTGGCCGGCGGCGGCTACTTCAAGATCATCAACCAGTCGGTGCCCTCGGCTCTCGAAACCCTCGGCTACCAACCGCACGAGATCGAGGCGATCATCCGCTACGCCGTCGGCCACGGCTCCCTCGCCGGCGCCCCCGGCGTCAACGGCGAGGCCCTGGCCCAGCGCGGCTTCGGGCCGGAGCAGATCGAGGCGGTGGAGGCCGCGGTCGAAACCGCCTTCGACATCTCCTTCGCCTTCAACCAGTGGACCCTCGGCCTCGACTTCTGCACCGACACCCTCGGCATCCCCGAGACCACCCTCGCCGACCCCGGCTTCAACCTCCTGCGCTATCTCGGCTTTTCGAAGGCCGACATCGACGCCGCCAACGCCCATGTCTGCGGGACCATGACCCTCGAAGGAGCCCCGGGCCTCAAGGACGAGCACCTCCCGGTCTTCGACTGCGCCAACCCCTGCGGCAAGATCGGCAAGCGCTACCTCTCGGTCGAAGCGCATATCCGCATGATGGCCGCGGCGCAGAGCTTCATCTCCGGCGCCATCTCCAAGACGGTCAACATGCCCAACGAGGCGA
>JBCCPD010000039.1:0-15559 GCA_039025075.1 Pseudomonadota bacterium
CCTCGCGCCGCTCCAGGCCCACCTCTTCGTCTTCTGGTTCGCGCTGCTGAGCACCATCACCCCGCCGGTCTGCGGGGCGGTCTTCATCGCCGCCGGCATGGTGGGGGAGAACTGGCTGAAGGTCGCCGTGCACGCCATGGCTCTGGGCGTGGGCCTCTACGTGATCCCGCTGGCGATGATCTCCTCGCCCGGGCTGATCGCGATGGCGGAGAGCCCGGGCGCCGCGGCGCTGGCCTTCGTCAAGACCGCCGCGGGGCTCTCGGCGATCTCCTTCGGGCTGATCGGCACGCGGGCGATCCCGATCCGCGCAGGCCTCGCCGCCGCCGGCGCCGTGGTCTGCCTCTGGCCGCTCAGCGCTTAGCGGGCGAGTACTCCGTCTCCACCTCGTCCGCCATCTTCAGCGAGGCGACGAAGTCGCCGGCCTCCATCAGCGGCACGGTCTTGGAGTACTTGGCGAGGCCGAACCCGTCCGTCAGGTGCAGGTTCGCCGCCAACGCCTTCTCGTCCGGCATCTCGTAGATGTAGACCATGTCGTATTCGCCGTAGGAGCCGTACTGAGCGATCGGCTTCCCCCCGAAATCGGCGATCGCTTTGCGGTGGATGGCGGCCCGGTCGCGCATGTCCGCGTCCGCCGTCATCGCCGCCTTCTGGTCGTTCTCATACTTGACCATGTAGAGCACCAGCACGCCCATCCTCGCCTCCTTTCGTCCTCAGAACCCGCGCCGAGCGTCCCGCTCGGTCAGCGCCGCCGGCCGGTCCGCGGCCGCGCCGTAGCCGCCTCCGCCCCCGGTGCGCACCACGAGCAAGTCGCCCTTCCGCAATGGGCAGCCGGTCTTGGAGCGGAGGGGTATGCGCTCGTCGCCCCGCTCGACCCAAGTCTCGGCCGGAGCCCCGTCCTCGCCACCGAACAGCCCCTCGGCGGGCCGGGTGAAGCGGTCGCCATAGGTGGCGAAGGTCACGCCGTCCGACAGAATCCGGTAGCTGCGCTCGAACCCCAGGCCCCCGCGCCGCGCCCCGGCGCCGCCGGAGCCCGGGCGCAGGGCGTAGCGCTCCAGCCGCAGGAACGGGTAGTCCATCTCCAGCGACTCGATTGGGATGTTGGCGCAATTGCTCAGCGGGCTGTCGACCCCGTCGCAGCCGTCGTTCGCCGCGCCGGCGCCATAGCCGCCGCCGAGGATCTCCAGGTAGATGTTGTAGCCGCCCTCGCCTAGATGGCTGAGGCAGACCGGCGTGGTGGTGTCGTAGCCCTCGGCCATCACCCGCTCCGGCGCCACCTGGGCCAGCGCCTACATCACCGCGTTGAAGACCCGGTAGGAGGGCAGAAGCCGCGCACGGACCGGCGCCGGCGGCCGGGGGTTCAGGACCGAGCCCAAGGGCGCCTCCACCCCGATCACCCGCGTCACCCCGTCGTTGAAGGGGATGTCCGGGTCGGTCAGCACCGACTTGGCGCAGGCCACCGCAGAGGCGAGGGTCGAAGCGAAGGGGTTGTTGAGGTTCGTCGCCACCTGCCCGTCCGTGCCGTCGAAGGCGATGGCGATGCCGTCGCCCTCGATGGTCACCTGCGCGCGGATCACGACCGGCGTCTCTCCGAGCCCGTCGTCGTCCATCGCCGCCTCGCCCTCGTAGAGCCCGTCGGGCAGGCGGGCGATGGCGGCGCGCATGCGGCGCTCGGAATAGTCGAGCATCTCCGTCATCGCCTCCTCCAGCACCTCGCGGCCGAAGCGTGCGGCGAGCGCCTGCAGCCGCTTCGCCCCGATGCTGTTGGCGGCGAACTGGGCGTAGATGTCGCCGACCGTGGCTTCGGGCATGCGCACGTTGGCGGCGATCAGGCGCTCGAACGGCCCGCCGTTCCAGTCCCGCTCCAGGTTCCATTTGGAGGGCGGGAAGATCAGCCCCTCCTGATGCACGTCGCCGGCATGGGGGTTCAGCCCGGGCGCGCCCCCGCCGAGGTCGATGTGGTGGACGACGGAGGCGCTGAACCCCAGCAGCGCCCCCTCGAAGAAGATCGGCGAAAATAGAAAAATGTCCTGGATGTGCTGGCCGCCATGGTAGGGGTCGTTGTTGATGAGGAAATCGCCCTCCCGCAGCGTTTCGGGCGGGTGCCGCTCGAGGCACGGCGCCAGGGTCTGGCTGATCGAGCCGAGCTGGATCGGGATCAGCTCGGCCTGCGCCACCACCCGTCCGTGCCGGTCGATCAGCGCGGCCGAGCAGTCCTGCGCCTCCCGCACGATGGGCGAGTGGGCGGAGCGGATCAGCTTCGCGCCCATCTCATGCGCCGCGGCGATGAGGGAGCGGGTGATGATCGACTGGTCGATGGCCGAGACGGTCATGGCGCGGCTCCCTCGCGGGTCAGGATCAGGCAGCCGGCGGCGTCGCGGCGGACGCTCCAGCCAGGCGGCGCGTAGATGGTCGAGGTGCCGTCCTCGATGAGGATCGGGCCGGGTTTCGGCGCTTCGCTCAGCGTGGCGCGGGGCATCAGCCGGCAGGTCAGCGCCTCCCCGCCTTCCATGATCGCGATCTCCCGGGTCTCGGCCAGCGCCGCGTCGTCGAGGGCCTGCGACAGGTCCGGCAGCGCCCCCGCCTCGGCCCGCGCGCCCAGGCGGAAGGATACGATCTCCACCGGATCGCCCGGGGGTTTGGAGAACTCGAAGACGCGGTGGTGCGCCTCGGCGAAGGCCGCCTCCATGCCCTCCAGCGTCAACGCCTCCACGTCCTCGCCCAGCGGCACGGAGACCTCGAAGGCCTGGCCGACATAGCGCATCTCCAGAATGTGCTCGAAGCTCAGCGGCCCTTCGACGCCGACCTCGCGGAGGTAGGCGGAGGCGTCCTCGCGCAGGTCCTTCAGGACCTGCCACGCCGTCTCCAGCGCGCCGGGGGCGAGGCGGGTGCGCTCGGTCCGCGCCAGGTAGTGGACGTGGTCGGACATCAGGAGGCCCGCCGCCGACAGAACCCCGGCGTTGGGCGGGGCGAGGACGGAGGCGATGCCGAGCTCCTCGGCCACCCGCGCCGCGTGCAGCGGCCCGGCGCCGCCGAAGGCCACGAGGGCGAAATCGCGCGGATCGCGGCCGCGCTCGGTGGAGACCTGCTGGATGGCGCGCACGATGTTGCTCTCGGCGATGCGGATGACGCTGTCGGCGAGGGCTTCGAGGCTCAGCCCCAGCCGCTCCGCCAAGGGCCGCAGCGCCGCCTCGGCGGCGGCGCGGTCCACCTCCATGGTCCCGCCGAGGAACGAGCCGGCCTGCAGGGTGCCTCGCACCAGGTGGGCGTCGGTGACGGTCGGCTCGGTCCCGCCGCGGCCGTAGCAGGCCGGGCCGGGCGCCGCGCCGGCGGATCTCGGCCCGACCCGCAGCAGCCCCCCGTCGTCCACCCAGGCGATGGAGCCGCCGCCGGCCCCGACCGTCGCGATGTCGATCACCGGCGTGCGCACCGGCAGCCCGTCGATCTCCGTCTGCGGCGCCAGATCCGGCGCGCCCCCGGCGATCAGCGAGACGTCGGTGCTGGTCCCGCCCATGTCGAGCGTGACGACGTCCTCGAAGCCCGAGCGCTTGGCCAGCCCCAGCGCCCCCACCACCCCCGCCGCGGGGCCCGAGAACAAGGCCGCGATGGCGTTGCGCGCCATCGCCTCCGCCGGCATCCGCCCGCCGTTCGACTGCATGATCGAAAAGCGGCCGGCGAAGCCCGCCGCGTCCAGCGTGCTCGACAGCCGCTTGAGATAACCCTCGATCACCGGTTGCACGTAGGCGGCGAGGGCGGTGGTGGAGGCGCGCTCGTACTCGCGGAACTCCCGGCTCACGTCGCAGGAGCAGGTGACGGGCAGGCCTGGCGCCGCCCGCGCCACCGCCTCCGCCGCGCGCCGCTCGTGCGAGGGGTCGGCATAGGAATGCAGCAGACAGATGGCGACGGAGTCGTAGGCGGCCTCCGCAAGGAAGGCGGCGACTTGGGCATCGAGGTCGTCCGGCAACGCCTCCGCCTCCGTCCCGTCGGGGGCGAGCCGGCCGCCGACCTCCATCACGTCGCCGCGCGGCACGATGGGCTCGGGCTTGGCGTAGTGAAGGTCGTAGATCGCGCGGCGATCGTGACGCTGCAGGGCGAAGAGGTCCCGCGTGCCGCGCGTGACGATGGCGCCGACGCGCCCGCCCTTGCGCTCCAGCACCGCGTTGGTGGCGACGGTGGAGCCGTGGACGAGGTCCCGCACGGTCGAAAGCTCCGTGCCGGCGGCGCGCAGGGCGTCCATGGCCCCGCGGTCCGGCGCGTCGGGCGTGCTCGGCACCTTCGCGACGCGCACGCGGCCGTCCGAGATCTCGATCAGATCGGTGAAGGTTCCGCCGACCTCGATGCCGACCCGCATGCCGCTCTCCCTCGTCCCGCCGCGCCGGAAGGGAACCCCGATCCGGGACCGAGCGCAACGGCCGCGCGTCGGAGATCCTCGGGCGCGATCCGATGAAGAGGCCCGGAGACGTCCGCCGGAGGAAGCGACGCGGCGACCCCGCCGGCGGCCCGGAGTGCGCGCCGCGACGCCCGCCGGCGGGCTTCAGTTGAGCTTCGGCTCCTGCAGGTCCTTGCGCTTGAGCCAGGCGAGGTACCAGGGCGCGACGCGCCGGGCGATCTCGTGCAGGGGCAGGGCGCGCGGATCTTCGGCCGGCAGCGCCAGCTGATCCTCGGGCTCGCCGGCGACCGCGGCCGCCATCTCCCGCCCCAGGCTGACCGAGAGCGCCACGCCCCGTCCGTTGCAGCCGATCCAGGCCCAGCCGTCCGGGCCCAGGCGATGCACCCGCGGAAAACGGTCCCAGGTCATGCCGATATAGCCGTTCCAGACATGGGTCATGGTCGGGGTCCCCATCTCCGGGAACGCCTCGGCCATGCGGGCGGCGGCGGTGATCTTGACCCGCTCGCCCGCGTTCCAGGCGCCTAGGACTGCGCCGCCGGTGATCAGACGGTTGCGGGCATCGTAGCGGAAGAAGCGCAGATCGCCGCGGGTGTCGGAGACCGCCTGCCGGCCCGGCAGCACCTTGGCGCGGAGGTTGTCGCCCAGGGGCTCGGTCGCCATCTGCCAGCTGAGCACCGGAACGATGGTCTTGGCGTAGCGCGGCGCCAGACGGGCGACGATGCGGTCCGTATAGCCGTTGGTCGCCAGAACCAGAGCCCGCGCTTTGACCGACCCGGCTTCGGTCCGCGCGCGCCAGCCGTTCCCTTCGCGCGCCCAGTCCACCACCGGCGAGCCCTCGAAGATCCGCGCGCCGCGCGCCTCCGCCGCCTGGGCGAGGCCTCGGGCGAGGCCCAGCGGATTGATGTGCCCGCCGGTCGGGTTGAACATGCCGCCGTGCCAGAACCGCGTGCCGAGCATCTTTTCCGAGGCGTCGCGGTCCAGCAGCTCCGCCGGCGCGCCGAAGCGGCGCCAGGCCTCCACTCGCTTTTCGCTCAGCCGGATGCGGCCCGGCGAGTGCGCGGGCTGGAACCAGCCGGTCTGCTCCGCCTCGGCGATTTCCACGATGCCCTCCTCGCGCGCGGTGTCGAAGAGGTAGCCGGCGCTTTCGGCGACGAGCTTGGCGAAGCGCTCCCCCGCCGCGCCCCAGCGCTTGACCATCGCGTCCGGCTCGGCGGCGGTCAGCGTCGGGATCACCTGGCCGTTGTTGCGCCCCGAAGCGCCCCAGCCGGCCGCGTTCGCCTCCAGCACCACGGCGTCCAGCCCCCGCCGCGCCAGATGCAGCGCGGTCGAGAGCCCCGTGAAGCCGCCGCCGATGACCACGCAATCGGCCTCGACCTCGCCCGACAGCGGCGCATTGGGCGTGCGCGGCCGCGCCGTCTCCGCCCAGATCGATTTGGGGAACGGCGCCGTCATGCCGCATGCTCCGCGATGACCGGCGGGGTCCAGTCCCGGCCTGGGATCGAGCCGAGCAGCTTGCGCGTGTAGGCGTGCTGCGGGTCGGCGAACAGCGCCGCGGTCTCCGCCATCTCCACGATCCTGCCCTTCTCCATCACCGCCACCCGGTCGCAGAGCTGCGCCGCCACCCGCAGGTCATGGGTGACGAACAGAAGCGACAGGTCCAGCCGCTCCCTCAGCTCCGCCAGAAGCTTGAGCACCTGCGCCTGCACGGAGACGTCCAGCGCCGACACCGGCTCGTCCGCCACGATCACCTTGGGCTCCAGCGCCAGGGCCCGGGCGATGCCGATGCGCTGGCGCTGGCCGCCCGAGAACTCGTGCGGATACCGCTCCGCCGCGCTGGGCGAGAGCTCCACCAGCGCCAGCAGCTCCTTCGCCTTGGCCCGCGCGGCCTCTGGCTCCGCGCCGTGCACGATGGGCCCTTGGGCGATCAGGTCGACCACGCGCTTGCGGGGGTTGAGCGAGGCCATGGGGTCTTGGAACACCATCTGAATGTCGCGCCGCATGGCCCTCAGCTCCCGCGCGCCGGCGCCCAGGATGTCCCGCCCGTCCAGCTCCGCCCGGCCGCCATCGGCCTGCAGAAGCCGCGTGACGCAGCGCGAGACCGTGGTCTTGCCCGATCCGCTTTCGCCGACCACGCCCAGGGTTTCGCCGCGGCGCAGGTCGAAGGAGATGCGGTCGACGGCCGTCACCGCCTCCCGCCGGCCGGAGAAGAACCCGCCGCGGGCCTTGAAGGTCTTGAGCATCCCCTCGGCCTTCAGCACCTCCGGCGCGCCCTCGAAGGACCGCGCCGGCGGCGGCGTCAGTCCGGGGACCGAGGCGATCAGCGCGCGGGTGTAGGGGTGCCTGGGGCGGTTCAGGACCTCCTCGGCCGGGCCCTGCTCCACCAGCTCTCCGCGCCTCAGCACGGCGACGCGGTCGGCGATCTCCGCCACCACGCCGAAATCGTGGGTGATGAAGAGGACGCCGGAGCCCTGGCTTTCCTGCAGCTCTCGGATCAGGCGCAGGATCTGCAGCTGCGTGGTCACGTCGAGCGCCGTGGTCGGCTCGTCGGCGATCACCAGCCGCGGCTCCATGGCCAGCGCCATGGCGATCATGACCCGCTGGCGCTGCCCGCCGGAGACCTGGTGCGGGTGGGCGTTCACGGCGGAGGCCGGATCGGGGATCTTCACCCGCTCCAGCATCTCGATGGCGCGGGCGCGACGGTCGCGGCGCGAGAGGTCCGTGTGCAGGCGCAGCACTTCGTCGATCTGCCATCCCACGGTTTTCTGGGGGTTCAGGGCCGTCATCGGCTCCTGAAAGATCATCGCCATGCGGTGGCCGCGGATGCCGCGCATCTGAGTTTCGGTGAGATGCGACAGGTCCTGGCCTTCCAGGCGGATGGTCCCGTCGGTCACCCGCACATGCGGCTCCGGCAGCAGCCGCATGACGGCGCCGGCGGCGAGGCTTTTGCCCGAGCCGCTTTCCCCGACCAGGCACACGATCTCGCCCGAGTTCACCGTCAGGTCGATGCCGTCGAGCGCGAAGGGACGGTCCGAGCCTGCTGGCAAGGCCACGCGCAGGCCCTTCACGTCGAGGACGGGGACCTCGCTCATCCCTTCTTCTGCCGCGGGTTCAGCGCCTCGTTCAGCCCCTCGCCCAGGAGCGAAAAGCTCAGCACCGTCAGAAGGATGGCGAGGCCGGGGATGGCGGCGCAGTACCAGGCCGTGCGCAGGACGGACCGCCCCTGGCCGATCATGTTGCCCCAGCTGGCATAGTTCGGATCGCCCAGGCCCAGGAAGGCCAGCGCGCTCTCCAGCAGGATCGCCAGAGCCATGATGACCGAGGCGTAGACGATGATCGGCGGCAGGGCGTTGGGCAGGATTTCGCGGAAGATGATGGCGCCGTCGCCGAGGCCCAGATTGCGCACCGCCTCGATGAATTCGCGGTTCCGCAACGACATGAATTCCGCCCGCACCAGGCGTGCCGGCGCGGTCCAGGAGACGATGCCGATGGCCAGCACGATGTTCTCGATGGTGCTGCCCAGGATCGCCACCAGGGCCAGCAGCAGAACGAAGTTGGGAATGGTCTGGAAGGCTTCGGTGATGCGCATGAGCACGTCGTCCACCCAGCCGCCGAAATAGCCCGACACGGCGCCGATCACCACGCCGATGCCGATGGAGATGAGCGTCGCGATCACCCCGATCAGCAGCGAGATCCGCGCCCCATGAAAAATGCCTGCGAGGATGTCGCGGCCGAGCTGGTCCGTGCCCAGAGGCGTCGCCGCGCTTTGGAACGGCCAGGTCAGCGGGTCTCCGGCGCGTCTGAGCGGGTCCACGGGCTCGTAGACCCCGGCGGTCGCGGCCAGGAAGATCACCGCGCCCAGCAGGATCAGCCCCAGAACCGCGGCCCGGTTGCGCCGGTAGCGCCGCCAGAAGACGCGCAGGCGCGACGGCTCCTCCGGGGGCAGTTCGGCGGGTTCGGCGAGGCTCATGTCAGCTCGATCCGGCTGTCGAGCCGGGCGTAGAGCAGATCGGTGAGGAAGTTGACGACCACGACGATGACGGAGCTGAGAAAGATGATGCCCATCAGGGTGTTCATGTCCCTTTGGACCACCGATCGATAGGCCAGCTCCCCCAGCCCCGGCAGCGTGAAGATGGTCTCGACGACCACCGAGCCGCCCAGAAGGGTGGAGAACTGCAGCCCCAGCAGCGTCACCACAGGCAGCAGCGCGTTGCGCATGATGTGGTGGAACATCAGCCGCGCTTCGCCGGCCCCCTTGGCGCGGGCGGTTCGGACGTAGTCGAGCTCCGCCACCTCCAGCACGCTGGCGCGCATCAGGCGCAGGTAGAAAGCCAGGTAGATCAAGGACAAGGCGGCCGTCGGCATCACGAAGTGCCGGGCGACGTCGACGACGTGGTCCCAGCCGGTGTAAAACGCCGCGATGGTCCGCACGCCGCCGACGGGCAACCATCCCAGGTAGACCGAAAAGACCACGATCATCATCAGGCCGAGGAAGAACGAGGGCGTGGCGTAGAACACCAGTCCGAGGGTGGAGATGACGTTGTCCGCCGCCGAATAGGCTCGCCGCGCGGCGATGGCCCCGAGCGCCACGCCGATGGTGAAAGCGAAGAAGAGGGAGGCGGCCATTAGGGTGAGCGTGACCCAGAGGCGGTCCAGAAGCACGGTCGCCACGGGCTGTTCGTAGACGAACGACCAGCCGAAATCGAAGACCGCCATCTTCGCCATGTAGCGCCAAAGCTGCACCCAGACCGGCTGATCGAGGCCGTATTCGGCCCTCAGACGGGCGATGAACTGAGCGTCGGCGCCGCCCATGTCGCCGACGAGGGCGTCCACGGTGTCTCCCGGCGCGAGCTTCAGCAGCAGAAACGCCCCGATCATGATGAGGATCACGACCGGAACGGCCTGCAGAGCACGCCTGAGAGCGTAGACTAGAAGCGGCATCTCGCTCCTTTCAGCGCCCGAACGGGCCGGAAACGGCGGCCCGGACGGCCGTTTCGAGCCTGGGATTGAGCTGAAAACCGCCCGGAAACGCGCCGTTTTCGACCAGGTTCCGCGCGGTTTCGCCCCGTGAACCGGCCCGAAACCGCGCGGAAAAGCGCGGTTTCGGCGCCGATCGGGGCCGTTTCAGCGTCCGAAACTCACTCGGCGAGCCATAGATCGTACCAGCTGGAGGAGTTCCAGCGCGGCGTGTTGTGGTGGTTTCTGAGCCTTTTGGAGGTCACCGAGATGAAGGGATGCTCGATGGCAAACATCACCGGCAGCTCCGCCATCGCGGCGCGCTGGATGTCATGGTACATCGCGGCGCGCGTCTCCGGGTTCAGTTCCTGCGCGGCGGCGTCGATCATCCCGTCGATCTCGTCCGATTGCCAGCCGAATTGGTTGGTCCAGGGCGTGCCGTTGGGGGCGCCGGAGCGCAGCCAGACCATGGTGGAGACCGCCGGATCGCCTCGGAACTGGTGCCAGCCGTTGGCGGTGTCGAAGTCGTGGTCGCGATAGACGCCGTTGAGGAAGCCCGGCGCGTCGTTGGTCAGCAGCGTGACCTCGATCCCGATCTCGGCCATGGCCTGGGCGTAGTACTCGGCCCAAAGCTGGGTGTACTCGCCCCAGGGCGCCGGGCGGTGACGGAAGCGCAGGCGCACGCCGTCGTCGCCGCGCGGATAGCCGGCCTCGTCCAGCAGCGCCTCGGCCTTGGCCGGATCGTAAGGGTAGGTCTGCACGTCGTCGGTGTAGTTGGCGCCGCCGGTGGAGGGGATGGGCCCGCGGCCCGGCGCCGCGAAGCCGCGCATGATGGTCTCGATCGCCTCGGGGATGTTCAGTCCGTGGGCGATGGCCTGGCGCACGCGCAGGTCGGAAAGCGCCTCGGTGCGGTGATTGAACTCCAGGGTCGAGTGGGCGACGTTGTTCTCATAGCCCTTGTTCGACACGGTGAAGCGGTCGTCGTCGGAGAACCGCACGATATCGGCCATCGACACGCCCAGATAGCCGCTTTCGTGGATCTCCCCCGCCTCCAGCGCCGCGGCGGCGGCGGAGCGGTCGCGGATGAAGCGCCAGACGATGCGGTCGAGATAAGGGAAGTCGCCCCCCCGCCAGTAGTCGTCGTTGCGCTCGGCGATGACGTATTGGCCGCGCTGGTATTCGACGAAACGGAAGGGACCGGTGCCGATGGGGGCGGTATTGTATTCGTTCTGCAGGATCTCCGTCCCGGCGAAGATGTGCTCAGGCACCGGATGGCCGAGATCGGGCATGGCCGCGAGCTTGAGGTCCAGCGGCATGGGTTTCGAGTAGTTGAAGACCGCGGTGTGATCGTCGGGACAGTCGACGGACTCGAGATTGGCCTGGAGCGTGGAGGAATAGTTCAGCAGCTCCTTCCACAGGTTCATGGCCGAGAAGGCGACGTCGTCGCAGGTGAAGTCCTCCCCGTCGTGCCATTTGACGCCTTCGCGCAGCTCGAAGGTGATGGCGAGCCCGTCGTCGGAGGAGGACCAGGCGGTGGCGAGCACCGGCTCGTAGCCCTCGTAGGACTTGTCGATCAACGGCTCCACGATCTTGCCTGAGATGTTGTAGACGCCGGTGGAGGCGCGCAGGGCGGGGTTCAGGGTGCGCTGCTCCGACGTCATGTGGACGATCACGGTGCCGCCGCGCCGGGGCTCTTCGGCTAGGGCGCCGCCGGACAGGGCGGCGAGGGGAGCGGAAAGGGCGGCGGCGAGCAGGCTCGTCCGGCCGAGGGGACGATGGGGCATGGTCGGTCCTCCGGTGTCGATGCGGCCGCGCCCAGGGGTCCGGCGGCGGCGTTGAGGATCAGCGGAACTTGCAGCACTTGGAATGTCAAGGCGACCGCGGCGGCGACGGGGGCTGGGCGCCGCCGAACGGGCTGATAGGCTGCTTCTTAGGCGGCGGGCGCCCAAGGAGAAGGCGATGCAGGACGTGTCCGGTTGGACGATCTGGATCACGGGCGCGGGCTCGGGCATCGGCGCGGCCATGGCGCGGGGCTTCGCGGCGGCCGGCTGCACGGTGGCGCTGACGGCAAGGTCCCAGGGCAAGCTGGAGGAGGTCGCGGCGCAGGCGGAGGCGGCGGGCGGAAAGGCGCTGACCCGGCCCTGCGACGTGATGGACCGAGAGGGGATGGCCGCCCTCGGCGCGGAGATCGCCGAGACGACCGGTCGGCTCGACGTGCTGTGCTGCAATGCCGGGCTCAACATCCCCAAGCGCAGCTGGGCCGAGCTGGATTGGGAGAGCTGGGACGCGGTCCTGGACGTCAACATCAAAGGCGCCCTGAACGCCATCGCCGCGGCGCTGCCGGCGATGCGGGCGCGCGGCGGCGGGCTGATCGTCAGCACCTCCTCCTGGGCGGGGCGGTTCCACAGCCAGGTCTCGGGGGTCGCCTACGGCGCCTCGAAATTCGCGCTGAGCGACATTTCGGCCAGCTTGAATTCCGAAGAAGGCGCCAACGGCATCCGCGCCTGCGCCCTGCAGCCGGCGGAGGTCGCCACGCCGCTGCTGTTGGGGCGGCCGGGCTTCGACCCAGCCTCGCTCGAGGCGATGATCCAGCCCGAGGATCTGGCCGAGGCCGCGCTTTTCGCGGCGCGGATGAGCCCCAACGTCTCGGTCCACGAAATCACAATCGCGCCGGTTCGGCGCTGAATCTCAGGAGCCTGAGCCATGAGCCATCCCGTCAAGGGCGTCGATCACGTCTTTCTGCTGGTGAACGATCTGGACAAGCGCCGGGACGATTTCGCCCGCATGGGCTTCACCGTGTCGCCGCGGGGAATGCACTCGGCCCACAAGGGCTCGGCCAACCATACGATCATGCTGCAGACCGACTATTTCGAGCTGCTGGGCCTGATCGCGGAGACGCCGGGCAACGCCGATCGGCGAAAGACTATGGCCGAGTGGGGCGAGGGGCTGCATGCGGTGGCCTGCCGGATCGACGACGCGGCGGAGGCCGAGAAGGGTCTGGCGGGCGTGGGGATCGCGACGCGCGACCTGTCCGATTTCTCACGGCCCGTGCCGCTGCCGGACGGGAGCGAAGGGGTCGCGTCCTTCTCCACCCTGACTTTCGCGCCGGAGGAGACGCCGCTGGGGCTTCAGTTCATGTGCCAGCATCGCACCCGGGACACGGTGTGGATGCCTGAGCTGATGAGCCACGCCAACGGCGCGGTCGCGCTGGGCGGGATCGTGTCGGGCGTGGACGATCCCGAAGGCATCGCGGCGCGTTTCGCGCGCAATTTCGCGGCCGGACGGACCGAAGCGATGGAGGGCGGCGTGCGGGTGGAGACCGGGCCCGACTCGGCGCCGCTGCTGGTGCTGTCGAGGGCGGCGCTGGCGGCGCGCTACGCGGCCTTCGACATGGGCGGCACGGCGCAGGGGGCGCATGCGGCGCTGATGATCCGGGTCGAGGATGCGGGCAAGGCGCGGGACGCGGTCTCCGCCGGCGGGTTCGAGATCGCCGACACGGCCGAGGGCTTCGCCGTGGGGCCGGCGGAGGCCGGGGGCGCGGTGATCGAGTTCGTCGCCTGAGGCGGGATCCGACGAGGCCGGCGGCGGGGCGAGGTCCGCCGCCGCGCCGCCGCCTCCCTCCGCGCCGCGGAGGTCGTCGGTCCGCTCGCGGAACGACCGTTGCGCAAACGAACGCATTGCGGCACAAAAGTTGCGAAGCTTAAATAGTCGAGGCCGCGCGAAAGCGGCCCGCCAGGGAGGCTGAATGATGCCAGGGCGCATCGACCGGACCCCGGGTCCGGCGCGACACTCATGAACGTGCCGGTGATCGACGTCCGCGACGTGACGGTCCGCTTCGGCGGGATCGTGGCGCTCGACGGGGTGGGGTTCGAGATCCGGCAGGGGGAGATCCTGGGCCTGATCGGCCCGAACGGGGCCGGCAAGACCACGCTCTTCAACTGTCTGAGCCGGCTCTACACGCCGACCTCGGGCGAGATCGAGATGAACGGGGCCTCGATTCTCGGCGAGAAGGCCTCGACCATCGCGGGGATGGGGATCGGGCGGACGTTTCAGAACGTCGCCTCGTTCTCGAACCTCACGGTGCGGGACAACATCCGGGTCGGGGTGCATTCGGCGTCGAAGTCGGATCCGCTGTCGGACATGCTGCGCCTGCCCTGGGTGCGGCGGGAGGAGCGCCGGATCGACGCCACGACCGAGGAGCTGATCGGCTGGCTCGACCTGCACGACATGGCCGACCGTCCGGTGGCGGGCCTGCCCTTCCAGATCCAGAAGCGGGTGGAGCTGGCCCGCGCCCTCGCCACCGATCCGCAGCTGCTGCTGCTGGACGAGCCGGCGGGCGGGCTGAACCACGACGAGGTCGAGGCGCTGGGCGCGCTGATCCGGCGCATCCGGGACGAGCGGGGCGTGACGGTCCTGCTGGTGGAGCATCACATGAGCCTGGTGATGAGCGTGTCCGACCGCGTGGTGGTGATGAACTTCGGCAAGAAGATCGCCGAAGGCACGCCCGACGAGGTGCAGAAGAACCCCGAGGTGATCGCCGCCTATCTGGGAGACGGGCATTGAGCGCGCTGCTTGAGGTGAGGGGCCTGGAGGCGTCCTACGGGGAGCTGCGGGTCCTGCGCGGCATCGACTTCGAGGTGGAGCAGGGCGGCGTGACGGCGCTTCTGGGCGCCAACGGCGCGGGCAAGACCACGACGCTGAGGGCGCTGTGCGGGATGATCCGCCGCTCCGGCTCGATCCTGCTGGGGGGCGAGGACATCTCCCGCCGCTCCACCGAGGGCATCGTGGGCATGGGCGTGGCGCACATCCCTGAGGGGCGCGGCACCTTCACCGCCCTCACCACCGAGGAGAACTTGCATCTGGGCGCGATGACCCGGCCCAACAACGCCGACATCAAGGCGGACATCGAGCGCTGCTACCACTTCTTCCCGAGGCTCAAGGAGCGTCGGCAGCAGCAGGCCGGCACTCTTTCGGGAGGCGAGCAGCAGATGCTGGCCATCGCCCGGGCGCTGATGCTGAGGCCCAAGCTGATGCTGCTGGACGAGCCGAGCTTCGGCCTCGCGCCGATGATCGTGCGGCAGATCTTCGACATCCTAGCCGACGTGAAGCGCGACAGCGGGGTGTCGATGCTGATCGTGGAGCAGAACGCCTCTCTGGCGCTGGAGCTCGCCGACCACGCCTATCTGATCGAGACCGGCGCCATCGTGATGTCCGGCGAGGCGCAGACCATCCGGGACGACGAGAGCGTGCGCGCCTCGTACCTGGGCTACTGAGGAAACGCGCATGGAACTTTTCCTGCAGCAGGTCATCGCAGGCGTCGCCACGGGCGGCATCTACGCCTGCATGGCCCTGTCGGTGGTGATGATCTACCAGGCCATCCACCACCTGAACTTCGCTCAAGGGGAGATGGCGACGTTCTCGACCTTCATCGCTTGGTCGCTTCTCGCGGCGGGCGTGCCCTTTCTGGCGGCCTTCCCGCTCGCCATCCTTCTGAGCTTCGCCGGCGGGTTCGTGATCGAACGGGTGATCTTCAAGCCGATCGAGAACGCGCCCGTGCTGACCCACATCGTGGTCTTCATCGCGCTTTTCGGCATCTTCAACTCGGCGATGGGCTACATCTGGGATTTTTCCATCAAGTCCGTGCCCTCGCCGTTCCCGCAGGGGCCGTTCATGGGCTCCACCCTGATCTCCAACCACCAGGCGGGGATGGTGGCGATCACCGCGGTGGTGCTGGTGATGCTGTGGGCGTTCTTCAGCTTCACGCGCATCGGGCTCGCGATGCGCGCGGCGGCGGCGAACCCGGAGAGCGCGCGGCTGGTGGGCATTCGGGTGAGCATGATGACGGCGCTGGGATGGGGGATGGCCTCGGCCATCGGGGCGGTCGCGGGCATGCTGATCGCGCCCATCGTGTTCCTGGAGCCGAACATGATGCTGTCGATCCTGCTCTACGGCTTCGCCGGAGCGGTGCTTGGCGGGCTGACCTCGCCTCTGGGCGCGGTCATCGGCGGCTTCATCGTCGGGATCGTGGAGAACTTGGCCGGCACCTACATCCCCGTCATCGGCGGGGAGCTGAAGCTGACCATCGCGCTGTTCCTGATCGTGGCGGTGCTCGTGTTCAAGCCGGCCGGCCTGCTGGGCCGCCGCATCGTGCAGAGGGTCTGAGGCCATGGCGACCACCGACACCACCGTTCCGGCCGCCGCCGTCGAGCCTGCGGCCCC
>JBCCPD010000040.1:0-15541 GCA_039025075.1 Pseudomonadota bacterium
CGCGCGTGTGCATCCGGTCGTAGACGACGCCGACCAACAGGAACAGCGCGCCCGAGATAAAGCCGTGGCTGATCATCTGGAAGATTGCGCCGTCGACGCCCTGCTGGTTCGCCGCAAAGATCCCCAGCGTCACAAAACCCATGTGCGCGACCGAGGAGTAGGCGACCAGCTTCTTGATGTCCTCCTGCATCAGCGCGACCAGCGAGGTGTAGATGATCGCCACGACGCTGAGGAAGAACACAAAGTCCTGCATAAGCTCCGAGGCCACCGGGAACATCGGCAGCGAAAACCGCAGGAACCCGTAGCCCCCCAGCTTCAGCAGCACCGCCGCCAGGATCACGGAGCCCGCGGTCGGCGCCTGCACGTGCGCGTCAGGCAGCCACGTGTGCACCGGCCACATCGGCATCTTCACCGCGAAGCTAGCGAAGAACGCCAGCCAGCACAGAGTCTGGAAACCGCCCAGGATCTGCCAGCCCAGCACCTGCACCGGCTCGGCCGAGAACTCGTGCTGGATCATCACCTGGATGTCGGACGTCCCTACGTCCCAGATCATCGCGATCATCGCGATCAGCATCAGGACCGAGCCGAGCAGCGTGTAGAGGAAGAATTTGAACGCCGCGTAGATCCGGTTCGCCCCGCCCCAGACGCCGATGATGATGAACATCGGAATGAGGCCGGCCTCGAAGAAGAGATAGAACAGGATCACGTCGAGGCTGACGAAGACGCCGATCATCAGCGTCTCGAGCAGCAGGAACGCGGCCATGTACTCCTTGACCCGATGCTCCACCTGCCAGGAGGCTCCGATGACGATGGGCATCAGGAAGGTCGTCAGCATCACGAAGAGGACCGAGATGCCGTCGACGCCCATCCGATACTGCAGCCCGATCAGCCAGCGCCCTTCCTCCACGAACTGAAAGCCAGGGTCCGACGGGTCGAAACCGGTCAGCACCACGAGGCTCAGCAGGAAGGTCGCGACGGTGGTGAAGAGCGCCACCATCTTGGCGTTGAACCGCGCCGTCTCGTCGTCGCCGCGCAGGACCAGCATCAGGACCAGCGCGCCGATCAGCGGCAGGAAAGTGATGAGGGTGAGGACGTTGTCCATCAGTTCTCTCCCCCGCCCAGATTGGGCGCGGAAGGGCCTCCGACCGCGATCCAGGTGATGATCAGCGACACGCCGATCAGCATGGCGAAGGCGTAGTGATAGACGTAGCCGGACTGCGCCCGCCCGGCGAGCCGGGTCAGCCAAGGCATCACGGACATGGTCAGCCCGTTGATGAAGCCGTCGACGACCATGCCGTCGCCGCGCTTCCACAGGAAGGTGCCGAGCCACATGGCCGGACGCACGAAGATCAGGTCGTAGAGCTCGTCGAAATACCACTTGTTCAGAAGGAACCTGTGGATAGGCGCATGCCGCTCCGCCAGAGCCTTCGGCACGCTCGGCTGAAGCATGTAGAACCAGAAGGCGACGGCGAGCCCGCCGAGCATGGCGAGGAACGGCGCGATCTTCACCCAGCTCGGCACGTAATGGAAATCGTGAAGGACATGGTTGGCGGCGGACATGAAGATCGCTTCGCCGAACCAGTCCTCCGCATGGTGGCCGACGAAGTCGCCGTACCAGATCATGCCCGCCACGACCCCGCCCCCGGCGAGGATGTAGAGCGGCCAGACCATCACCGCCGGGCTCTCATGCGCCGCCTCCCAGCGCTTCTTGTCGCGTGTCATTCCGTAGAAGGTCAGGAACATCAGCCGCCAGGAATAGAAGCTGGTGAAGGCCGCGGCGATCACCAGCGCCCAGAAGGCGAAGTTCCCGGCCGGCGTTCCGGCCGCGAAAGCCCCTTCAATGATCGCGTCCTTCGAGACGAATCCAGCGAAGCCGATGGGCAGGCCCACGGCGTCATAGCTGAAGGGGATGCCGACGCCGGTGATGGCCAGCGTGCCCAGCATCATCATCCAGAAGGTGACCGGGATCTTTTCGCGCAGCTGGCCATACTTCCGCATGTCCTGCTCGTGGTGCATCGCGTGGATGACCGAGCCTGCGCCGAGGAACAGCAGCGCCTTGAAGAAGGCGTGGGTGAAGAGGTGGAACATCGCCGCCTGGTAGAAGCCGACGCCCGCCGCGGCGAACATGTAGCCCAGCTGCGAGCAGGTCGAATAGGCGATCACCCGCTTGATGTCGGTCTGCACCAGGCCGACCGTGGCGGCGAAGAAGGCCGTCATGCCGCCCAGATAGGTCACGAAGGTCATCGCCCCCGGCGCGTACTCCATCAGCGGCGACATGCGGCACACGAGGAACACGCCCGCGGTGACCATGGTCGCCGCGTGGATCAGGGCGGAGACCGGCGTCGGCCCCTCCATCGCGTCGGGCAGCCAGGTGTGCAGCATCAGCTGCGCCGACTTGCCCATGGCCCCGATGAAGAGGAGTACGGCCGCCAGCTCCGCCGCGTTCCACTGGATGCCGAGGAAGCTGAGCTCGGTCGCGGCGATGTAGGGCGCCTTCTCGAAGATCACGTCGAACTCGATGGAGTCCGTGAGGTAGTAGAGCGTGAAGATGCCCAGCAGGAAGCCGAAGTCGCCCACCCGGTTGACGATGAAGGCCTTCATGGCCGCCGCGTTGGCGCTCGGCTTCTTCCAGTAGTAGCCGATCAGCAGGTAGGAGGCGACGCCCACCCCCTCCCACCCGAAGAAGAGCTGCAGCAGGTTGTCCGCCGTCACCAGAGCCAGCATGGCGAAGGTGAAGAAGCTCAGATAAGCGAAGAAGCGCGGCTTGGCGTCGTCCTCCTCCATGTAGCCGATGGAGTAGACGTGCACGAGCGTCGACACGCTCGTCACCACCACCAGCATGATCGCCGTCATCCGGTCGACCCGCACGCCCCAGTCGACCGACAGCGTGCCGCTGTCGATCCAGCGCATGATCGACACTTGCGCCACGTCCTCGACCGGCATCAGGAACACCGTCCAGCTCAAGAGGCAGGCGAAGCCCAGGAGCGCGGTCGGGGTCAGAATCGCCGCCTGCTCCCCGATGAAGCGATGGCCGAAGCCGGCGACGAGCGCGCCGATCAGCGGCAGGAACAGGATGGCCTCGGTGAAGGTCCCCAGCATTGGCTCAGCCCTTCATCATGTTGACGTCTTCCACCGCGATCGTGCCGCGGTTTCGGAAGAAGCAGACCAGGATGGCGAGGCCGATGGCCGCCTCCGCCGCCGCGACGGTCAGAACGAAAAGCGTGAAGACCTGCCCGGCCAGATCCTGCAGGTGCGCGCTGAACGCCACGAAGTTGATGTTCACCGCCAGCAGCATCAGCTCGATCGACATCAGGATGATGATGACGTTCTTGCGGTTCAGGAAGATGCCGAAGATGCCGGTGACGAAAAGGATCGCCGCCACCGTCAGGTAATGCTCGAGGCCGATGCCCGTGCCGTCCATTGCTGCCGTCTCCTTCGCGCCGCTGCGGGGCGCTTCGGTCGCGTGTTTCCTCTGGTTCGCCCTAGGGCGGCGCTCCGCCTCGGCCGTCAGATGCCCTGGCCGGGCTTGATGTCCTTCAGCTCCACGGCCTCATGCCGTTCCCGATGGATCTGCGCCAGGATATCCTGCCGTTTGACGCCGTCCTTGTGACGCAGCGTGAGGACGATGGCGCCGATCATGGCGACCAGCAGCACCATGCCGGCCAGCTGGAATAGCAGGACGTAGTCCGTGTAGACGAGCCTGCCCAGCGCCCGCGTGTTTTCGACGTCCTGCGGCATGGGCGCGATGGCGGCGCGCATCTGCGGCGCGGCGTCGGCGAAGATCCACTGCCCCGCGATCAGACCCAGCTGCACGATCAGAACCAGCCCGATCATCAGCCCGACCGGCAGGTAGTCGGTGAACCCGGCGCGCAGCTCGGCGAAATCGACGTCGAGCATCATCACCACGAACAGGAACAGCACCGCCACCGCGCCGACGTAGACGATGGCCAGCAGCATCGCCACGAACTCCGCCCCCAGCAGCACGAAAAGCCCGGCGGAGGAGAAGAAGGCGAGGATCAGCCAAAGCACCGAATGAACCGGGTTGCGGCTGAGCACCGTCATGGCGCCGCCCGCGACGCAAGTGGACGCGAACAGGTAGAAGGCGAACACCGCCATGCTCACCCCTCCCCAGGGTCTGGCCGCCGCGGGCGCGACATGGCCGCCTTGCACGCCTCGGCGTAAAGGTCGAAGTCCGCGGCGAAGTGGCTCTGCACGAAGCTCCGGATGCCGCCGTCGCGCATCAGGAGACGGACCGCGTCGTGCCCGCGCGGCCAGAGCGCCGCGGCGGCCCGGCGGCGCAGGCCGCGCGGCAGGACGCGACGGACGGCGCGGGCGAGACCGGGCGCGATGCGGTCAGCGGGCCCGGGGCCGGGGGCGCGCCGTTCGGGGTCGATGCGGACGTTTTGCTTGCAGGTGAAGCTGGGCCGCGTCGGCAAAAGCTCCGCCAGAGCATCCTCCAGCATGTCCAGCCGCTCCAGCGGAACGACGGTCTCCACCAGCGTCTTGCCGTCCAGCCGCATGAAATCCACCTGGCGCTTGAAGAAGGTCATGTCCGGAGGGGCCGTCGACTCGCCCGCCGCGAGACGGTCGATCACGTCTTGCGCCGCGCCGCGCAGTTCGGCGGGGTCCGCGAAGACCAGGTCGCGTTTGTGGAGGTGGGCCATCCGCTGCCCGACGGCGGAAAGGAACCGGTCCATGGGGTCGCGCGCCACCGCGAAGGCCGCGTAGCGCTCGACGCGCTCGGCCATCTCGGGAAACGCGGCGCGAAGCTCGGCTTGCGTCAGATGGGCGAGGTCGATGCGTCCCAACGGCTCGACCTCCTCGTGACCCCAAAAGATCTTGGGCTGGTCGTGGTAGTCCGCCAGCGCGCCGCGCACGGTGGTCCCCGCGCATTTGGGCACGTGGATGAAGACGAAGCGGTGGGCGTCGCTGACGATCATGGCGGACGGGGAACCTGGGGGCCTATCGGTAGGGCGCGTCGAGCTCGAGGTTGCGGGCGATCTCCCGCTCCCAGCGCTCGCCGTTCTCCAGAAGCTTGTCCTTGTTGTAGAACAGCTCCTCGCGGGTTTCGGTGGCGAATTCGAAGTTGGGGCCCTCGACGATGGCGTCCACCGGGCAGGCTTCCTGGCAGAAGCCGCAATAGATGCACTTGGTCATGTCGATGTCGTAGCGCGTCGTGCGGCGGGAGCCGTCCTCGCGCGGTTCGGCTTCGATCGTGATCGCCTGGGCGGGGCAGATCGCCTCGCACAGCTTGCAGGCGATGCAGCGCTCCTCCCCGTTTGGATAGCGCCTCAGGGCGTGCTCCCCTCGGAAGCGGGGCGAAAGCGGCCCTTTCTCGAAGGGATAGTTCAGCGTCGCCTTGGGCTTGAACATGTATTTGAAGCCCAGCCTGAACCCTTCGACGAAGTCGGAGAGCACGGCATACTTGGCGGCGCGGGCGTAGGAGAAGGCCATCGACTCACCTCACCAACGGGCGTAGCCGGGCACGCCGTATTGGGCCATGCCTGCGGCGATCACGACCCAGGCCAGCGACATCGGCAGGAACACCTTCCAGCCGAGGCGCATGAGCTGATCGTAGCGGAAACGGGGCACGACGGCCTTCACCATGGAGAACATGAAGAAGATCGTCACGACCTTGAGCACGAACCAAAGCACGCCGTCCGGCAGCCCCGGCACCGGCGAGAGCCAGCCCCCGAAGAACAGCACCGTCATCAGCGCGCACATCAGAGTGATGGCCATGTACTCGCCGATCATGAACAGCAGATAGGGCGTGGACGAGTATTCGACCTGGTATCCGGCCACGAGCTCCGACTCAGCCTCCGGCAGGTCGAACGGGGGCCGGTTGGTCTCGGCCAAGGCCGAGATGAAGAACAGCATCACCATCGGCAGATGCGGCAGCCAGTACCAGGAGAACATGCCGTAGGCGCCGTCCTGGGCCCGCACGATCTCCGAAAGGTTCAGCGAGCCGGTGGTGATCAGCACTCCGACGATGATGAAGCCGATCGAGACCTCGTAGGAGATCATCTGCGCGGCCGAGCGCAGCCCGCCCAGGAACGGATACTTCGAATTCGACGCCCATCCGCCCATGATCACGCCATAGACCTCGAGGCTGCTGACCGCGAAGATGAACAGGATCCCGACATTGATGTCGGCAAGCACCCAGCCGTCGTTGAACGGGATCACCGCCCACGCCACCGTCGCAAGAACGAAGCTGACCAGAGGCGCCAGAAAAAACACCGCCTTGTCGGCGCCCGACGGAACCACGATCTCCTTCAGAGCGAATTTCATGAAGTCCGCAAAACTCTGCAGAAGGCCGAAGGGGCCGACCACGTTGATCGACTTGCGCATCTGAACCGCGCCCCAGACCTTTCGGTCCATCCACAGAAGCACCGCCAGGCTCAGCAGCAGCATCACCGTCACCAGAAGGCACTGCGCCAGGATGACGAGGCCGGGCCAGGCGACGCCCCCCCAGAAGCCGGGCTCATCCATGATCGGTCACTCCGCGGCGAGGGGTCGGGCGCGCTCCGCCCGGCGACGGCTCAGCTCGGCCAGAACGGTCGAGGCGCGGCAGATCGGATTGACCAGATAGGGGTCGACCGACGGGTTGCGGAACGGCGCGTCCCCGACATCTCCCGCCGGCTCGGCCTTCCAGTCGTTCTCGGGCACGACGTCGATCAGGCCCAGATGGGGATGCGCCTCGAACATCGCGGCGCGCAGCTGAGCCAGGCTGTCCCAGGGCTGGGTCGCCCCGAGCCGGGCCGAAAGGGCTCGCAGGATCGCCCAGTTCTCCCGCGCCTCGCCGGGCGGGAACCCGGCGCGGGCGGCCATCTGCGGCCGCCCCTCCAGATTGACGAAGATCCCGCTTTCCTCGGTGTAGGCGGCGCCCGGCAGGATCACGTCGGCGCGGTGGGCGCCCCGATCCCCGTGAGAGCCCTGGTAGATCACGAAGGCTCCGTCCGGCAGGTCGATCTCGTCCGCGCCGAGACTGTAGATCGCCTCGGCCCCCACCGCGGCCTCGAGCCCCCCGTCGTTCACGAAGCCGACGTCGAGCGCGCCCACCCGCGCCGCGGCGGCGTGCAGGATCAGCAGCTTGGCCCCGGCGGTCTCGCACAGCTCCATCACATGGCCGAGCACCGCAGCGCCATCGGGCCGCGCCAGCGCGCCCATTCCCAGCACCACGACCCGGCTCTCGCCCTCCTCCAGAAAACCCGCCAGAGCCGCCCGTCCGACCCCAGACAGGCTGTCCGGCCCGGCGCCCAGGCGCTGATGCTCGTAGGTCAGGTCCATCGGCTCGCCCACGACGCCCACATCGGCGCCGGCCAGCCAGCCCTTTCGGATGCGCGCGTTCAGCACCGGCGCCGCGTCGCGGGGATCGGCGCCGATGATCAGGATGCGCTCCGCGCGCTCCAGATCTTCGATCCGCGCCGTGCCCGCATAGGCGGCGCGGTTGTCGGCCGGGAGCTTCTCGCCGCCCTGCCGACCCTCGACGACGCCGCCCAGCCCTTCGACCAGCCGCTTGAGCGCGAACATCGCCTCCACCGGCGCGAGGTCCCCGGCGAGCGCGGAGAGCGTCCGACCGGCCATCCCCTCCGCCGCCGCCGTCAGCGCCTCGTCCCACGACGCCGGCCTCAGCTTGCCGTCCTTGCGCACATAGGGCCGATCCAGCCGCTGGCGGCGCAGCCCGTCCCACACGTAGCGGGAGCGGTCCGACAGCCATTCCTCGTTGACCCCGTCATGGTTGCGGGGCAGCAAGCGCATCACCTCGCGTCCCCTCACGTCCACCCGGATGTTCGAGCCGAGCGCATCCATCACGTCGATGCTCTCGGTATGCTTCAGCTCCCAGGGCCGCGCGGTGAAGGCGTAGGGCTTGGACGTCAGCGCGCCGACCGGGCACAGATCGACGATGTTGCCCTGCATCTCCGAGGTCAGCGTCTGCGCCAGGTAGGAGGTGATCTCGCTGTCCTCTCCGCGCCCGGTCTGACCCATCTCCGGCACGCCAGCGACCTCGGTGATGAAACGCACGCACCGGGTGCAGGAGATGCAGCGCGTCATCTGAGTGCCCACCAGCGGCCCGAGATCCGGGTCGATCGCGGCGCGCTTGGGCTCCCGATAGCGGCTGAAATCGACGCCGTAGGCCATCGCCTGATCCTGCAGATCGCACTCGCCGCCCTGATCGCAGATCGGGCAGTCCAGCGGATGGTTGATCAGCAGGAACTCCATGACGCCCTCGCGGGCCTTCTTGACCATGGGCGTGTTGGTGCGGACCTCCGGCGGCTCGCCGTCCTTGCCGGGCCGCAGGTCCCGCACCTGCATGGCGCAGGAGGCCGCGGGCTTGGGCGGACCGCCGACCACCTCCACCAGGCACATGCGGCAATTTCCGGCGATGCTCAGCCGCTCATGATAGCAGAACCGCGGCACCTCGACGCCCGCCTGCTCGCAGGCCTGCAGCAGCGTCAGAGCGCCGTCGACCTCCAGGTCCTCGCCGTCGATGTTGATCCTGCGAAGGTCGGTCATCCCGCAGCCCCCCTGCCTCGCAGACCGTCGCTCGGCGCAAGGCGCGCGCCGTCGAGCCCGCCGCGGCGCCGGGCCGGACGTCCTGCCGCGCCGCTCACAGCCCCAGCTCCCGCACGCCGCCGACGTCGGCGTGCCGCGGCGGCCCGAAGCCGCCCTTGTCGAAGACGATGATCGAGTCGTGAAAGTGGATGCCGCCGACGTCGGCCGACAACGGGCTGAACGGCGCGCGTTCGTGATACGGCTGGTGCAGGTCGTCGACCATGCGCTTGGCCGTCTCCACCGCCGTGCCCGGCCGGCGCAGGCCGCCGTCCCAGCCATGCCAGTAGCTCGTGTGCATGTCCTCGATCAGGTAGACGCCGCCCCGTTCCATTCTGGGAAACAGCGCCTCGAAGCTGGCGCGCACATGCCCCATCACATGGCTTCCATCGTCGATGACCACGTCGAGACGCCCCATCTCATCGACCACCCGGCCCAGAAACCCCGCATCGTCCTGAGAGCCGATGCGCACCTGACCCGACACGCCGTCGAACCGCGCGCATTCGGGGTTCACGTCGACGCCGAAGATCACCGCCTGCGGCCCGAAAAAGCGTCGCCAAAGATCCAGCGACCCGCCGTTCGAAACGCCGATCTCCAGCACGCCGATCTCTCGGCCCGCGAAGCGTTCGAAATACCGCTCGTAGATCTCGAGGTAGTGGAGCCACTTGCTGACGGGCGGCCCCTCATGGCTCCAGAACGCGTCCGCGATGCGCCCGGGCGTGAACTGGACCGCAGCGTCGCGCGGCGGCCGCCCCTCCTCATGCGCGAACCGCTCCACGCCCTCGCGCCCCGGATTGCCGCCGCGGGCCCGGGCGCGCGCGCGCCTCAAATCGCGCAGCGCGGCGCGCCATCGCGTGGATATGCCCAGGCCCAGCTTCACGAAGCCGGGCTCCCGCACGCGTCCGCCTCGCGCCCCGTCATTCGGCCGCCACCGCGCTGAGCCGGCCGCTGCGCTTGGCCTTGATCCGATCCTCGATCTCGTCGCGGAAATGCCGGATCAGGCCCTGGATCGGCCAGGCCGCGGCATCGCCGAGCGCGCAGATCGTGTGCCCCTCCACCTGCCTGCTGACGTCGAGCAGCATGTCGATTTCCTCGACCTCCGCCTCGCCTTTCACCAACCGTTCCATCACCCGCATCATCCAGCCGGTGCCCTCCCGGCAGGGCGTGCACTGACCGCAGCTTTCATGCTTGTAGAACGCGCTCAGCCGCCAGATCGCCTTGATGATGTCGGTGCTTTGATCCATCACGATCACCGCCGCGGTGCCGAGACCGGACTTCTGCTCCCTCAGCCAGTCGAAGTCCATGATCGCATCGTTGCAGTTGCGCGCCGGCAGGCATTGCACCGAGCTGCCGCCCGGGATCACCGCCTTGAGGTTGTCCCAGCCGCCGCGCACGCCGCCGCAATGACGCTCCAGCAGTTCGCGAAGCGGGATCGACATTTCCTCTTCCACCACGCACGGCCGTTCCACATGGCCGGAGATCGCGAAGATCTTGGTGCCTGCGTTGTTGGGCCGGCCGAAGCTCGCGAACCAATCGCCGCCGCGGCGCAGGATCGTCGGCACGACCGCGATGCTCTCCACGTTGTTGACCGTTGTCGGGCAGCCCCAGAGGCCGGTGTTCGCCGGGAACGGCGGCTTGAGCCGCGGCATGCCCTTGCGGCCCTCCAGGCTCTCCAGCAGCGCCGTCTCCTCGCCGCAGATGTAGGCGCCCGCGCCGTGGTGCAGATGAAGCTCGAAATCCCAGCCGGATCCGGCGGCGTTCCGGCCCAGCAGTCCCGCGTCATAGGCCTCGTCGATGGCGATCTGCAGCGCCTCGCGCTCGCGAATGAACTCACCGCGGATGTAGATGTAGCCGACATGCGCCCCCATCGCGAAGCCGGCGACCAGACAACCCTCGATCAGCGTGTGCGGATCGTGGCGCATGATCTCCCGATCCTTGCAGGTGCCGGGCTCGGACTCGTCAGCGTTGACCACCAGGTAGGACGGCCGCCCGTCGCTCTCCTTGGGCATGAAGGACCACTTGAGCCCGGTCGGGAACCCTGCCCCGCCCCGCCCTCGCAAGCCCGATTTCTTCACCTCGTCGACGATCCCGTCCCGCCCCCGGGCGATCAGCCCCGCGGTGTCGTCCCACAACCCTCGCTTCCGCGCGCCGGCGAGGCTGCGGTCCCGCATCCCGTAGAGGTTCTGAAAGATCCGGTCTTCGTCGCGAAGCATCGCGTCATCCCTTTCCGTCGCCGCGGCGCCAGACGTCGATCAAGACGAACAAGGCCCAGGCGAACGCCGCCAAGCAGGCGAAGTCGACCAGGAACGCGAAGCGCACGGGCAGGCCCAGCCGCCCGCCCAGCACGCTCAACCCCATCCAGGCCAGCATCGCGACGATGATCACGATGCTGGCGAGGCGGATCCGAGCCGTCTCGCCCTCGCTTCGCGCCATCTCTCAGCGCCTCCAGATCCGTCAGGCCGTTCGGTTCAGTACACGTCGCCCTCGTCGACGCGCTTGGAGAACTCGGTCTCCCCGCCGGTCGCCAGAAGCCGCGCCTGCTCCACCCAGCCGTCGCGGGACACGCGGCCGCGGAAGCCTTCGAGATTGGCGTCGACCCACGCCACCTCGTCGGCGCTCCAGCCGGCGATCTGGTCGAAATGGTAGAAGCCCATGCCGTTGAGCTGAGCCTCCAGCTTAGGCCCGACGCCTTTGATCTTCTTGAGATCGTCCGCGCCGCCGTCGCGGGCCGAGGTCATGGCGGCCGGACGCACGCCCTCGTCCGAGCCTTCCACCGCCCCGTCGCCGTCATAGTCCTGCGCCCCGCCGTCCTCCTCGGCCGTGGCCTCCGGAGCGGGAGCAGCCGCAGACGCCTTCGCCGGCGGCGCCGCGGCGGCCGCGTCGCGCTCGGCCTTGGCGGCGGCGCGCTTGGCTTCGGCGGCGTCCTTGCGGGCCTGCTCGGTCTGACCGTGCCGACGCGCCACCCGCTCCCAATCGTCGAACAGATCGCCGGACAGGAACGCCTTGAGCGCCTCGATGAACTTCCAACCGAAGGCCGCGGCACCGGCTCCGATCAGCAGAAAGATGATCGCCGCCCCGAAGACCGAGTTGTCGTTCTGAGTCATCGACAGCACGGCCACGTATCCGCCGACGATCACGCCGAAGACGAGCCCGCCGAGCTGCGCGATCCGGTCCGGTCCGATGGTCTTCTTTTCGTCGCTCATGGTCCTCCTCCGGCCCCTGGGGCGTTCAGTCGCCGGTGATCCGGGCGATTGCGTCTTTGCGCGCGGCGGCCAACGCGGCCGAGCCGTTCAGCGCTTCCGGCGTCTCGTCTTCGGGCGCTTTCAGGGCCGTGGCCTCCCCTTTGGGTTCCGACGCGAAGCGCCCGTTGCGCGGCCCCGGCCGCGGAACTTCGCCGCGGTCGAAGGCGTCCAGCAGCTCCGCGAAGCTCTCCGCCGTCAGGTCCTCATAGTAGTCCTTGCCGATCTGCACCATCGGCGCATTCGCGCAGGCGCCCAGGCACTCGACCTCCTCCCAGCTGAACGCGCCGTAGACCGTATGCGCTTGGCTCCCGATCCTGTCCTTGCAGACCCCGATCAGATCCTCGGCCCCGCAGATCATGCAGGAGGTCGTGCCGCAGACCTGCACATGCACTTTCCCGACGGGCGCGAGCTGAAACATGAAGTAGAAGGTCGCGACCTCGAGCGCGCGGATATGCGCGAGCCCCAGCATGTCGGCCACGGTCTCGATGGCGGGACGACTGAGCCACCCCTCCTGCTCCTGCGCGCGCCACAGCAGCGGAATGATCGCCGAGGCCTGACGGCCCTCGGGATACTTGGCGATCTGAGCCTTGGCCCATTCCAGGTTCGCTGGCGTGAAGGCGAAGCTCTCAGGCTGTTCGGGGTGAAGGCGGCGGAGCATCAGGCGCCCTCCTTTTCCCGCAGGCCCGCTTGCTCCTCGGCGAGGCGCCGAAGAGCTTGCGCGCAGAAGTCGGCGTTCGACGCCCACTGGACGCCGCTGCCGCCGAAGATGATCTCAACGTCGCGGAAGGCCTCCGGAAACGTCAGCGTCGCGAACCACTTGGACCGCGCGATGACCTCGGTGAAATCGACGTCCATCGTCCTGCCGTCGGTCCAGGTGGCCCTCAGCACGGGGTGTCGCGGCACTTCGATGCGCGACAGCCAGAGCATGCCCTGCGGAGGCTCGACGGCGGCCGGCTCACTCACTGTAAAGCCTCCAAATGCGCATCAGCTCGTCGCGATTGCCTTCGGCTCAGGCCCGCGCCTCGCGCAGGGCCCGTCGGTCGACCTCGCCCTCCATCAGCGACAAGTCCGAAATGCGGAGCTGCGCCTCCGACTCGATCGTCCGCACATGGAAATGCGGCGGGTTGTGATCCTCGAAGAACATGAGGATCGAGCAGTATCTGAGCCGGACGACGACGGGCATGGTTCACCTGTCGATCTCCCCGAACACCACGTCGAGCGATCCGAGGATCGCGGAAACGTCCGCCAGCTGGTGCCCCCGGCAGATGTGGTCCATCGCCGCCAGATGCGGATAGCCCGGCGCCCGCAGCTTGGCCCGGTAAGGCCGGTTGGTCCCGTCCGCCACAAGGTAGACGCCGAACTCCCCCTTGGGCGCCTCTACCGCCGCAAAGATCTCTCCCTCGGGCACGTGAAACCCTTCGGTGTAGAGCTTGAAGTGGTGGATCAGCGCCTCCATCGAGGTCTTCATCTCCCCTCGCGGCGGCGGGGCCAGCTTGCCTCGATGCAGCACCGGCTCGCCCTTGCAGTCGTCCAGCTTCTCAATGCACTGACGCATGATCTTCAGGCTCTCCCGCATCTCCTCCATGCGGCACAGATAGCGGTCGTAGCAATCGCCGTTCTTGCCGAGCGGGATCTGGAAGTCGAACTCGTCGTAGCACTCGTAGGGCTGCGCCCGCCGCAGGTCCCAAGCAAGGCCCGAGCCGCGGACCATCACGCCGGAAAAACCCCAGGCCTGAGCCTCTTCCTTCGTCACCACCGCGATGTCGACGTTGCGCTGCTTGAAGATCCGGTTTTCGGTCAGCAGCCCCTCGAGATCGTCGAGGATCTCCGGGAACGTCTCCGTCCAGGCCATCATGTCGGCGAGCAGCTCCGGCGTGACGTCCTGATGCACGCCCCCAGGGCGGAAATAGGCGGCGTGGAGCCGTGCTCCGCAGGCGCGCTCATAGAAAACCATCAGCTTCTCACGCTCCTCGAAGCCCCAGAGAGGGGGCGTCAGGGCCCCGACGTCCATGGCCTGCGTGGTGACGTTCAGCAGGTGGTTGAGGATCCGCCCGATCTCGCAGAACAACACCCGAATGAGGCTGCCGCGCCGCGGAACCTCGACCCCCACCAACCGCTCGATGGCCAAGCACCAGGCATGCTCCTGGTTCATCGGCGCCACATAGTCGAGCCGGTCGAAATAGGGCAGGTTCTGCAGGTAGGTCCGGCTCTCCATCAGCTTTTCGGTGCCGCGGTGCAGGAGGCCGATATGGGGGTCCACCCGCTCCACGATCTCGCCGTCCAGCTCCAGCACCATCCGCAGAACGCCGTGGGCCGCAGGGTGTTGAGGCCCGAAGTTGATGTTGAAATTACGGATCTTCTGCTCCGCCGTCCGGAATTCCGCGCCGTCCATCACGCCGCCTCCGCGACGCCGCCGGCGGTCCACGCCTCCGGCAGCCGGCCGAACCAGGCCCGCACGGCCGCGTACTGCGGACCCAGCGCCTCGCGCGCCCGCCCTCCGGTCTCGTCGTCCAGAACCGCCTTGCGGTCGTTGCTCCAGACCCGACGGCCGTAGTCGCCCGGGCGGCGCGCGATGCCGAGGTGATCGCAGATCGCCCCCACGCCCTCATCCGTGAACAGCTCTTCGTAGAACCCGACATGCACGCGCCCCGGGCTGAGCGCGCTCAGCGCGCTCAGCTTTCCCAGCACCGAGGCGTAGTCGGCGCGGGCCATCAGCTCCGGCTCCGACCCGTCGACCGCGCCCCGCATGATCCCCCGCGCAGAAGCTTCCAGCGACGCGTCGTCCGCCGCCCGCCCCGCTTCGCGCGCGCGCCGGTTGGCCCACATCCGCGCGTTCGACCACAGCCGCGCCACCGGCTCGCGCACCAGATAGACGAAGCGCACGTTCGGATGCAGCGCCGTCATCCGACGATAGGTCTCGACCGGGAGAAGCGCGTAAGGCGGCGTGATGTCGAACGCGACCTTCACGCCGCGTCCGCTCCACGCCAAATAGGCGAGCCAGTCCCGGTCCGCGCCGCCGCGCAGCGCCTCGATCCAGCGCGCGCAGGCCTCGATCCGCCCGCGCAGCCGCGTCTCGCGCCAGGGCTCCAGCCCGCCCCGCGCCGACCGAGCCGTCATCCGGTCCAGCTTGCGCCGCTGCTCGTCGATCTGACGGTCCAGCCGGCCGTTCCGCGCGGCATTGAAGAAATGCAGCTCCTTGGGCCCGAAGCTCGCGCAGTCGGGGTGATCGCGCAGATAGGCGGCCAGCCATGTCGTCCCAGCCTTCGGCGCGCCGAGGCCGACCAAAAGCGTCTGCGGGCTCATGCGGTCTTCTCGTCGCCGGGCAGGATGTAGTCTGCGCCTTCCCACGGGCTCATGAAATCGAACTGGCGGTAGTCCTGGGTCAGCTTCACCGGCTCGTAGACCACCCGCTTGGCGCCCTCGTCGTAGCGCACTTCCACATAGCCGGTGGTCGGAAAATCCTTGCGCAGCGGATGCCCGCGGAAGCCGTAGTCGGTCAGGATGCGCCGCAGATCCGGGTGCCCGCTGAACAGCACCCCGTACATGTCGAACACCTCCCGCTCGAACCAATCGGCCGAAGGGTGCAGGTCGAAGATCGACGGCGCGATCTCATCCTCGCGCACTTCGGCGATCACCCGGACCCGCAGGTTCTGGCGCATCGACAGGAAGTGGTAGACCACGTCGAAGCGCTTTTCGCGCTCCGGCCAGTCGACCCCGCAGATGTCGATCAGCGTGGTGAACTGGGCCGA